>JACMQJ010000574.1 GCA_014377055.1 Candidatus Sericytochromatia bacterium | reverse complement strand
TTATAAAAAAGTGCCATTTAAAGTAGCTCTTAATGATGGTAGAGATGTTATCTTATTTTGCCATCTTCAGTCTTTAAAATTTCAAAATGGTAAAGACAATAGCTTTCATTGGGTTCATTACTTACCTGAAAAGAAGTTCATTGGTGTTAGAGAGTATAACAATATTGAATATTTGTTTGATGAATTAATTTGCCAGCCAGAAAACATGTATCTTTATTGTGTTAATGGTTGCTCTGTGATTAATTCTGGTAGTAATAGCTACTTAATTAATGCTCGTATCCAGCAATACTATGCTATTAAAGATGTATATAAAACATTGTTTAATGTAGAAAATAAAATGCTACCATTACCCTATAACTTTGAGTTCGCTCATGCTCAAAGAAGTGGTAAAACCATTACTATGAAGTTAATTTCTTATATGATTGAAAAATCATTTAGAGAGGTATTTAATACTATTTTTATTTATACTCCAGATTTACAAATTAAAAAAGTTATCAGCGACGAATTATCAAAATCTGGCAATTCTAAAATTAACCTAAAAGTTATTGAATCACGCGACGAATATCAAACTGTTATTGATAATTTATATATCTTAGAGCAAAGTCAAAAAGAATCTACTGGGCTGTCTATTTATGTTGTTAATATGCAAAAAATCAGTGATAAAGAATTGCAAATTAATACTGCAAAAACTATCAATAGTAACAAAATTTTAAACATTATTGATGAAGCTCATCACGGTCAAACCAAAAAGACTGCTTTAATTAGAGACCAAATTTTTCCTAAAGCTAGTAATTACTTATTCACGGCTACTGGAAAAAACGATATGTATTTATATTACTTCCCAGACAATAAGAAAGAAGGGTTTTCTAATAAATTTACCATTTCTAATGCTAAAAGCTGTAAAATTACTGTTCCTGTCATGTTCTTACGAGCAGAAAAAACAGTTAAAGTGACAGCAAAACTTGCCCCATTAACAGAAGAAATTGAGAAACAATGGGGACAAAAATATTTTGAAGATGCAGATACTTTAGGTTTAGAGCAAGACAGTCTTGATGTAGAAAAATTTTTAGATTATGCAAATGTTAAAAGCTCTAAAGAAATTAAGAAAATAATTAGGTTAGAGTCTATTGGTGATAAGGTTAAGCGTATTACTAAAATTATGGATTCTGTCCGTGAGGGATTACCTTTCTTTCCTAAAGCGATTGTTTATGTGAATAGTGTAGAAGAATCTAGGCAGTACCTTACTTACATTCAATCACAATGCACTAATAATGAATATTTAGGTTATCGTTTTGGAGTTGATTTTTCCTCCATTGAAAAAGAATGCTTGCAATTAAATCCTGGCATTTCCACTTCCGAGCAAATCAGTGCTAATTTTGAAAAAGATAGAACTAAGGAAACTGAAAAAAATACAACCATTATTGATATTTTGTTTGCAGTAGATAAATATCAAAAAGGGTTTGACCTTCCTAGCTTGTTAGTTACTTTCTTGGATACTAACATTAGTGAGCCAGCACGTATGAATCAGATATTCACTAGAACTGCTACCAGGTTCCCAGGAAAGACTACAGGTTACTGCGTAGATTTAACCTTGGAAAATTTTAATGCAAACACCTATAAGCAGTCTTTGTTGCTTTACGATAATGCAGAAGATATTGGTGACAGCTTTATTGACAATGAAGTTCTAAACAGCTTAAAAGCTACCTTAAAGCAGCAATTTGCTCTTTTACAAAGCTCACTAGGCTTAACACCTGAAAACTTTACTTCTAGCATGATTTTACAACAGGTATTAAATGAGCCTGATTTAAAATTGCGCCAACAAAGACAGTATTCATTTTTTAGTATCAGTAAAAATATTATTAATAATTTAAGTAAAATTGGCAGTCCTTTATTTTTTAAACCCTTTAAATTAGAGCTTAAAGCATTGCATGATGCATTTTATGAATTTAAAACCATTTATGCAGATAAGCTCCATACTGAACATCATAAAATTCTTATTAATACTGATGCTAGTTTAGCAGAAGGCTACTTCTTAACTATTGAAGAAATTAGAGGTGTTATTGACGCTTCTCTATTCTTCTTAAAAGAAAATAATATAAAAGCATTAATTGAATTTGAATACACTAATAACACCACTGAAATTGTTTTAGATAGCGATACTAAAAAAGAAGTTATTAAAAAATTTACTCAAGAATTAAAGAAGAACAATATTGAAAAAGATATAGATGAAGCTGGAGACTACTTATCTAAAAACCATAGAGTTCTTTTTGATATGATTAAAGATATGTTAGCTAGAATTAGTGATGATAGAAGCATTATTTATCAAGAATTTACTCAAGAAATTTTAGATGATATTGAAAATCAATTAAATGTGGTTAAAGAAGACATTAAAAATACTATTAAAACTAAATTTAACAATAATTCGTTACTTTTCTGGGCTAATGAAGTTGCAAATCAAATATTTGAATCAAACGGTATTAAGCAGCCAGATTTTGTTGCTAACTTAAGCAAAAAGTTTAGCCTTAACATGGATATTATATTGCCCCAAATTGATAGGGATTTGCCTGACTTTGACAAGGTTCAAACTGTTACAAGTATGTTTTCCGACAAGTTCGCAATAAAGTCCTTCAGCCCTTATCTATGGGACTACAATCAAGAATTAAAAGAAATTAATACTCAAGGTATTTCTGAAGATTTTAAAATACAAATCAATAAAGCACCTAAATCTAATGATGGCAAGTTATTTTTCACCAGAGAAGATTTATTTAACAATTTTCTTAATCAAACATTAAGACAATATTACCAAAACTTAGTAAAAGTTTAATATTAGCCATGAATATATTAAAATCATCAGAATTGATTGAAAAAAGTGAATATCAAAAGCTCTATTATCATTTAAATTTTAATGAGATATGGCAATCACTTTTTTCAGGTATTAATCAATACCGATTTTTTAACATATCTTTCCCTGATACTCATCATATTAAATTCACACCTAAACAAGATTATTTTCACTTAAATAATATATCTAATTTATCAAAACATTTAAGTGAAGAATCTAAAACTATGTTATTAGATATGAACGAGGCTAAAGTGTTTAGCATTAAGCACAAAAAAAGAATTTTGTGCTATCTACATTTAGACTGGATAATATCATTGCAATTCCTTAAAGACTCTGAAGAAGAAAATTTAGCTATATTAGAATACCTTCAGTTTGAGACAGGTAACAATACAATTATCAAGAAGATTAGGCACATTAATGGTACAGCCAATAATAGATCTAATATTTATACGGTAAATCAAGACTCTGTTATCATTAACCTTTTAAATCCATTAGAGTCTAAAAACATCAATAAACTCAGTAAGAACAATTACACTCTTATTTTAAAAAATCAATTAATATCTTTCATGGAAATTAGTAAAGGATTTGATAACAATAAGCTAAAAGATTGTTTAAAATGGATTAATAGATTGTGTAATAAAATTAACAAAAATAATGATATTACCAGTGATATAAAATTCAGCCTAAAAATTAGAAGAATCAAGAGAACAAATAAAAAAGGGATGTATATTGCAAATCAAAACACCATCATAGTAGACCCTAGATATATGGATAGTTTTGCTCATGAGTTAGGTCACTGGTATCACACATACTTTAATCCAGAAATTGTAGACAATTGTAAGGCAGAAAAATTTGCTAAAAATTTTGCTGAGATGTTTAAATTTTAAATTTTTTATTAAGCAAATACAACAAATATATTTTTAAAATTTAAGCACCTATCTAGGTTTTTTTTAATGTTAAAAATAGTAATCACATTTTTAATTTTTTAGTTGGTATATATGTTATCCAACTACTTATATTATTTTCAATTTTTTGTGAAAGTTTACCTAGGAATAAATTATCAAAATTTAACCATTTTTATTGATAATGCTTAAAAATAAAGAGATAAATAAATTAGAATACATTAAACAAATGGAACAGATTTACAAATAATTAATTTGGTTTAACTATTTGTAAAAATGTTTTAAAATTTATTTTTTTAACAAATTTTAAAAATCCGCCTATAATTACATTAAATATTACAAAATAAAGAGTATCATTTCTCATGTAATCTGTAGTCTGGATATT
>JACMQJ010000573.1 GCA_014377055.1 Candidatus Sericytochromatia bacterium | reverse complement strand
GATATTAATAAATTATCATCTGAACAGTTGATCGGCTTGAGAGATTCGTTGCTATCTATGACAAATGCTAGTTTAGATTATAAAAGGATTAAAGATCGCATAGATGATATTATTGATTGGCTAAATTTTTTAATAGCCAAATATTAGTTTTTACCATCTACCACCACCAAGAGTAGTTGAAAGGAATCTTTCAACTTCTTTTAACCCTTTTTTAAAAGTAACATTTCCCATATAAAGATCTTCTCTAAAAGCTTCAATCATATTTGGTTTAAGAACATACCTCAATTTGGAACTATCAATAAGATAAAACTTTCCATCCACTTTACCGTCTTTTTGTATGACTAGATCATGTAATAAATCTTCTGAGCCTAATTTTACTATTTCTTGCAATCCATAAGTTTGAGCTTCTTGTACCAATCCATCTTCTGAGATGGGATCATAATCTTCATTTAAGACAAAATTATCAATATCTATATTTCCCCTAATATCAGTTATTTCAGGATAAAGAGTCATATATGCTTCAAGATAATTTCTAATCATATTTTCTTCACCTATATTAATTTCGGAATAAAAAAATGGTTTTTTTGAATTAATATCTAACTGTATCTCAACATTAAAAGTTTCTTTAAATTCTTCTATTAAACGATAACAACGATCTAAAAATTGTTGCAGCCTTTTAAACTCACTACTAATAATATTGCTTTCTTCTATTAATCTAAATCTTGCTGCACTTAGCTCAACAAAACCGTCATCAGCACCACAGGCTATATTACATTTAGCAACTTGACAAAAAGGAGCCCATTCATCAGGAATATACAAAGCACCTTCAAATCTTTTGCATAAATGAATTGGCGTAAATTTAGTCCACCATTCAATATTTGTCACTTGACTTGATCTAAGGCATATTCTTTCTGATTTTAATTCTATTTGATCAATAGCAGTTAGATAACCTGATTTTTTGTGATCTACTTGAAAAATATTATGTTTCCATTCACCTGATAAGCTTGATAATGATTCAGTTATAAGATGTTTTAGATGCTCAGTAGGTGTTTCTGACTTAATCTCTTCTTTTACTGTTACTTGTTCAGTTTCTTTGGTAATAGTGCGTTTTAATATATCACTAATACTTTCTGTTTTTGGTCTAGAAAAATTATATTTTTTTTTGAGCTCATCCATATCTGCTTTATTGATTTCTGGATGCTTATGTTCTTTAACTTTTTCAAGTAAAAAATTATTTTGTTGTGATACATTTGTATCAAAATTTTTATCTTTGACAACTTCGATATGATTTAATAAATCAAGCATTTCACCGATCATAATTTCTTGTGGTAGATTCTTTTTTTCTCTTGGCAAAAGCTCTGTTTTGACAAAGAGTATTTTTTCTTCTGGATCAAAAGTAACAGTTATCTTACAAAATTCGTCACTTTCCTCAAATTTTTTGGTTATTTGTGGTGAATAAATCATCAATGCTCTATCATTTATACCATAATCTTTAAGGATTTTTTTTGAACTTTCAATATGAGCATTTCTTTTTATTTCATCGGTAATATTAATAGCTTTAGCAATTATTTTTTCTTTTTGTTGATTTATTTGATGATGTAAAGCTGAATAACTAATCAAATTTCTATGTTCTGGTGCATAATAAAGATTAGGTATGGCTTCCTTAAAATCTTTGGGAGCATCTGGTGGCAGAACACTTTTAGCTAATTGTTCTTTATAGCTATCTGAGGCAGAAAATTTATTTGTGATTTCACTTTTTATTTTAAAAACACCACGATCAATTTGAATCTCTTTTATTAATGCTCTGGAATTTTGTATATTTTCTGTCATGATTATTTCTTTTCTATATATCTAACGGGAACTTCGTTATTTTTTATTAATCCTAAATTATCTCTTGCTATTTTTTCTACGCCCTCATTTGACTTAAAAAACTTGATCTGACCTTCTAATTTATCTTTTTCATTTTTAACACTTGCCATTTCATTTTTTAGTAGGTTATTTTGTTTATTCATATTATACTCAACTGATATTGTATTGATAATATTAATGATAATGAATAAGGCGAAAAAGATACAAAGAGAGTTAATTATGCTAATTTTACCAATCTTTGATTTTTTAGAGATTTTATTTCCTGAATAAATAACAGCATCATTGCTACCAAATTTGTACGAATTCTTTAGAACCATATCTGAGTCTTTTTGGACATCATTAAGTTGTTTTTTTGATTTTTTTCTCATAAGAAAATTCCCTAACAGAAAAATTTATTTATCATCTAAAAATTATACTATACTTGTTCAAAATTGAAATGCTTTTTTTCAGTAACAAGGAGTTGAAAACCCTTGCTCATAACTCTTGTTTATTTAAGGTAACGAGATATTTTTTTATACGTTTTTCTATCAAAAGGATTTAAGTTAAGACTATATAAAAAAACTGAAGATAGAACAATTAGAGCAAAAACTATAACTGACACTATTCCACCCATAATAACAAGAGCTGAAAGGCTAATAGCAATTATTGTAAAAATGGCAAAAGTAATAAATAATAGTCTTAACAAATTTGAATAATTACTATAACTACTTGAGCTATAACTAGAACTATCTGAGGAATAATTATCAGAAAGCTGGAGTAAATCAGATCCCATATAAGATTGCCTTACATAAGAATATTCTGGATCAAAACTCCTATCTCTACTGGGAGATGATATTCTAAATGTATCTACCATATTTGCTCTTGTTACATCAGGAGCATTATATATTCTTACACTCATAAATTATTAAACTCTTTTATTAATTAAAAACTAAATTACCTTTAACTTAATTTTAACCTAAAATAATAAAAATATCAACAAAAATTTATTAGTCAAATTATAAATTGTTTTAAAATTTAAGACTAACTGCT
>JACMQJ010000572.1 GCA_014377055.1 Candidatus Sericytochromatia bacterium | reverse complement strand
TTGGAGTTTGATAAATCGAATTCAGGTAAATCCCTTTTTGTCAGCAAGACCAACAATTGTTATACATACAGAAAAAGGTCGATTTTATTTTACAGGTATGTACATTAATATTGATGATGAGATACCTCAAATAAAACCAGGCTTTATAAAACCAAAATTTATTTATCCATCTGGGGGTAGATTTGAGGGAGATATATTCAAAAATGAGCTTTATTTAACCTTAAAGGATCAAATTCCAGACAAATTTTTTTAAATTAGTGCTATAATTAAAGAACATTTCTTATGCAGGCAAATAAATTAATGAAAAACCCCTCTTATTTTACATTAGCTCTTATATCCTCAATATTAATTTATTCATGTAATCAACAAAGTACAAGCTCAAGTGTTGATAATCCTAATCTTGCCTCTATAAGTAGTAATGCAACATCAGGCTATCAAATTGATACAGACCTTGGTGAAAAGATAGATCCTAATGAAACTGCTAGCACAAAAGCAATAGAAGCCGATTTTATACAAACCCTAAAAGATCATACAAAAAATCCTCCAACTCAAAGACCTGTACATGCCAAGCATCATGGAGTAGTAAAAGCAATCTTTAAAATTGATAATCATCTAATTGATGATAAATATAAAGTGGGTATCTTTGCTGAAAATAATAAAGAATACAAATCATGGATACGTTTTTCTAATGGAAACCCTCCTGGTGCAGCAAGTGATACAAGCCCTGATGTAAGAGGTATGGCAATCAAGTTAATGAATGTGTCTGGTAAAAAACTTTTGGATAGTGAAGCTAATGAACAAACTCAAGATTTTTTGATGATGAATAACAGCACATTTTTTATAAAAAGCTTAGATCTTTATGTAACATTTACAGATGCCGTCAAAGATGGTTTATCTGGTTTAGCAAAGTTTGCTCTTTTTCATCCTGGAACTACTTATAACATATACAAAATATTTACCAAACAAGTAGCTAACCCTCTTACAACCGACTTTTTTAGTACAACACCTTATAAATTAGGATCAACTGCTATCAAATTTAGAGCTAAGCCATGTCAAGAAGAATCACAGTCAAGACCTGCAAATGCTGGTCCAAATTATCTTAGAGAAGCAATGGTTAAAACTCTGAATCAGAAAGATGCTTGCTATAATTTTATGGTTCAATTTAGAAAAGGCTCACTAAATGACATGCCTGTAGAAGATTCAACCAAAGAATGGGATGAAAGTGCATCACCATACATCAAAGTAGCAACTATAACTATTCCAAAACAAACTTTTGATACACCTGAACAACAAAAATTCGCTGAAAATCTTTCATTTACTCCATGGCACGCGTTACCAGTTCATAAGCCACTTGGTTTTACCAATAGAGTTCGTAGAGTTGTTTACGAAACCATCTCAATATTTAGACATACACAAAATAATGCTCCAAGAAGAGAACCATCTGATTTTAATATAAATAATCGTTAGTTTTTTTCTATCTTTTCTGGTTTATTAATAGTAATAATATGACTATCTAATTCTGAATGACGAATTAATCCACCAATATTAGCTGTTCTTGCCATATAAGCAACTCCTAATAACGATAAGCAAATTAAGCCTAAAGACAAGTTAGTTTTTATTTTTTTATTTTTAACAAAAAACCAAGCTATTGAAGAAAGACCTGTTAAAATTGTGATTATATTTGCAATTTTAGCATTACCTTCATGATCTTCAATCGCTTCCAAATTAATACCTTGAAGATGGTTAACCACTTCCTCAGCTCTACCACCTGTTATATAAGTAGCAATAGACATAATAGCAGCGATAATAAATGTATATAAAGCAATACGATGTACTTGATCGCTTTTTTGTCGTAATGAATACATCAATAAGCAAAAACCAAATATTAACGTAAAAAGAGGAGCATGGTTTAAAGCTAAATGTAAATGAGCATCATTCATGATTATTTATCCTAAAATATTATTTATTATTTTTCCACCAATTTACAAATTCATCAAGAGCTTCAAAATTTGTTTGTACTGGCTTATAATTAAGCAATGATTTGGCTTTATCAATGTTCATTGTCATTGATTTTGCTAATATTCCTATACCATAGCATGTCAAAACTGGTTCTTTATAACTAGGATTTAATTTTGCCATAGCCTCCATTGCTTTCGCAATATTATAACCTACAACAAATGGTATTTTAGCTTTATTTAATTTAAAATTCAACTTTTCAAGTATCATTTCAACCAAGTCCCACATTTTTATCGGGTCACCGTTGGTAATATTATAACTTTGACCTAGAGCTTGCTGATTAGCATCAATAGATAAATTAACGGCTTCAATAACATTAACAACAGAGGTCACATCAACAATATTTTTCCCATCACCAATTATTTTTAGCTTACCTTGAGTTTGAGCTTTTAATAATCGTGGCATAATAGTTGTGTCACCTGCTCCTACTATTGCACGTGGTCTAAGTGATAATGTTTCTAAGCCATCTAAAAAAGCTTTTTGAATTATTTTTTCGGCCTCATATTTAGTTTCAGCATAATGATTAACAAATTTATTGGGTAAAAAATCTTCTTTAATATCAAAATGATCTTGATAATCAAAATATATACTTGGCGTTGAAATATTTATTATACGTCTAACATTATTATTTTTGGCGGCTTCAACAACATTTGCGGTTGAAAGAATATTTGCTTTATAAAAATCGTCATATCTACCCCAAGGTGAAGATAATGCAGCAGAATGAATAATAATATCTATTCCTTTGGTAATTCGATTAACAAAATCAATATTTTCTAAATCTCCTTGAAATATCTCTATATCTTTCTTTTTTAATAATTCTAAGTTAGATAAATTTCTTCCTGTAGCAAAAATTTGATATTTTTTATTGTTAATTAAATCGTTAGCTATTCGACCACCCAAAAAGCCTGTAGCACCTGTGACTAATATTTTCATTTAATTAATCACCATTCCACTCTATATCGGTAGTAGTGGCTGACATGATACTCATATTATTCTTTTTTCCTTCAGAAGCATAATGTGACAAAGAAATAAACTGATAGATAAATGGCTTTAGATCTTTTATATTAAAAACTACATCCTCAGATTTAAGTATTCTTTTAAACAATTGCTTTCCCTGCTCAATACTTTTTACTTTTGGGACACAAAATACTAACATAGCTAATGTAACAGTTTTTGTATTACCAACTTTTGCTTTGATAGTTTTATCCAGATTCACATTTTTAATAAAAGTTGAGGGTAGATGATCCTCTGGTAAGAATAAATGAACTCCACTTGTAGATCTAGGGTTACATTCTATTGGGTAGTACGTTCCGTCAATATCTGAACGAATAAAATCAAAAGAAATTTGACCTGTATAATTAAGTTCAGCTACTATTTTTTCTATTATTAGATATATTTCAGGTATATTTACTGATTCAAAATGAACAGTACCACCCTGCCCAGCAAAATAAACACTTGGATAAATACTACTAGCTAATACTTTTCCGTCTTGGGCAACACTGTACGAA
>JACMQJ010000571.1 GCA_014377055.1 Candidatus Sericytochromatia bacterium | reverse complement strand
TGCTCAATCATATCCAAAATTGCATGAAAATCAAAAAAGACAGATTTTTCTTTGAGTTTTTTAGTGGTGGTTTTTGCATCATTAATATCATTGACTGACAAAAGACATGGACCAGCCACTTTTGCTTCAAATTCTTGAAGAAGCTTTAACTTAAGGCAGCTAATGTTGGTGTTGAAAAAATCATCTTTTTTCAATTGATAATAAGCTTGGCAGTGAAGATTCCAAAAAACTTCACGGTCATAAGTATCGTCATTTTTTTCGTGAATATTTACAAAAAACATAAACAAAATAGGGTCATCAAAATACATCTGTTTAAAATCTAATTCTTTATGATCGATCATTTTTTCAAGAGCGTTTTTAAACTTATCTTTATTCCATTCAAAATATGCTTGCATTTTTGACCAGTCTTTTGATTTAATTTCTTGCATAGAGTGATGAAGCATTTTTAAGTTTTCCGTATAGTTTAACTAGGGATAATTATATCATTAAAGAGTATATGTGTATATATTAAAAGAAGATTTAATTTTTTTAAATATTTGTGTTAGAATAATTAGACAGATTTAAAAAATACTAAAGAAAAAATGAAAATTTACTCAAAATTTAAAGACTACTACGATATTGCTTTGGTGCATGGTTCCCAAGCAGACTTGCTTTTTGAGCGAAAAATTGAAAATGTGGATATTAGAAAAAATTCTAGAATGAATGAAAAGTTTACTCCTTTGCAATTAACAGGAATTAAGATTGCCCAAGAAATTAAAAATCTTTCAACTACTTATGAAGTAGAAAAAAAATTTAAGTTTCACCCTATGATGGTTATTTTTTGCGGGAAATCTTACCCAGGCTTTCATGTGACACATGAATCAGTTGGAATGTCTGTGGTTCCGGTTAAAACAGTAGACGGGTGCTTCTACGATATGGAATCACTTTCTTCTTATTTAAGAAAAAACGGAAGCAATATTGCAGATTTGAAAGAAGAAAAAAGATCACGCTGGAACACGCTTTATTTTGGACAAAGAACAAGCAAAAAGATTGAAGATTTTTTCAGTATTTCTGGCTCTAACAAGTTTGAAAATGATTTGCTAGAGCATAAAATTGTAACTGCTGTAGTGACTTCTTATCAAAATTCAGAAGGAGAATATTTCACCATTAATTTGCCTTTAAGAGAAGTTAATTTTTATAGAAAGTTTGACCCTTGGCAGGCTCATCAAGAGCTTTCCATGTACATCGGTGGAGTATTGGCTCCAGATTCAAAGCCAATTATTAAAGTTGCTGATAAATGCAAAATTATCGGTCATGGTTTTGATGAGATGAGCTTTAGAAAGCCACCTATAAAAGTGCATTAAATTTTCATAATTTAAGATTTTTTGTGCTATAATACAATATTAGAAACAAAAGAAATATCATGGAAAAAAACATCAATATTGGTAATGTACTCAGAATTGACAAAAAAAGTTATGTTGTTGTTGATTCAAACATAGAAGTTTCTGAAGATCGTCTGCGAGGTGACAGTTATAGTTGCCATCAGTTTGAAACTATTTCTTTAGATGATTTTAATGAATCCAAGGAAGACCCAAAAGAAAAATTGTGGACTATTAAAGATATTAGCTCAATGCATGGAGTCAATGAAATTATGTTTAATAAAATTGAAATAATTGACCAAGTGAAATTGGTAAAAACAACAAAAACAACTTACAAGCCAAGATAAATGAATTTACCCAATTTGAATTGCGCTTACAAGCCAGGACAGTTATTTCGTCATATTGATGGTGGCTATTATCAATATGAAAAATCTGTTCTTTTTGCAGATAATCAAGATGAGTTAGTAATTTATAAACATTTGTGGCCATTTGATGAATCTCATTGGGCAAGAAGGTATCAGGAATTCAAAGCTAGGTTTACTCCTATTAGTTTAGAGATTTTAAATGAAGCAAAACAAACTAAGAGAGAATACTTACAAGAACAAATTGAAGAAACAAGAACTAATCGCAGAAAAAATAATAAGATTTAAATTAGACAAAGAAATTGCTTTTTTAGCAATGGATTCAAACATTTATTCTTTTAAATATATAAAAAATTATTAGGGATGATGTTGAAGTAACTAAAAAAGCTTTAGAAGCTCCTTATAATTTTGATTATATTTCTAATGATTTTAAAAATGATGAAGAAATTGCCTCTCTTGTTATCAACAATTTGTCTGACGAAATAAATTTTCCGCATTTTAAAAATATTGGACTTAATTTAAAAAATAATAAAAAATTCTTTATTAAAATAATATCAAAGACTCCTTACTTATTTCAATATGCATCTAATGAATTAAAAGAAGAT
>JACMQJ010000102.1 GCA_014377055.1 Candidatus Sericytochromatia bacterium | reverse complement strand
CAACTTTTAAAGTTGATCAATCATATCTTAGTAGTTGGCAAGCTAGAGGAATAGCTGTTAGTGGTGGCTTCATTTATTTAACTGCAGTTGATACAAGCTCACTTTTAAAAAGTGGAACTGTTATTAAAATGAATTCAAGTGATGGTAAAAATTGGAAGGACCTAGGAAAAAGATTTTTGGGACTTGGTCATCCAATGGCAACAACCGTTCAAGGTTTAGCAATATCAGGATCAAAGATTATTGCAGTTGATTCTGCATCCAAAGCTTATCTAATTGATTCTGACAAAGGTGGAGTAACAACTCTTAGTGCAGCAGGTGGTACTGATGTAGCTGTAGGTGGAGCTAGTGTTTTTGTCGCTAATGGTACAGTAGAAAAAACAGACTCAGGAGCTATTTCAAGAACACCAATTACTGGTCTAAGTGCAACTGGTGGTATTGGCGCTGATAATCTTGGTAATATTTTTTCAGTTAGTGGAACAGTAATAAAAAAATCAGATACAACAGGTCAAGTTCAAGATGTAATAACATCAAATCTAGCCTCTCCAATAGATGTTGCTGTAGATAATCGCAACGGTGATTTATATGTTCTTGATACAACTATGGTAAAAAGATTTAACGCTAGTGGGCAATTACTTTCTAGCTTCCCAAGTTCAGCTGGTAAACCAGTATCAATTGCTATTGACGAGTCAGGTATTTTGTATATTGCCGATCAAGGTGAAACCAAGAAAGACTCAAAAGTTATTAAATTTTCTGCTTCTACAGATTCATTAAGCTCTGGAAGTCAAAGAAACTCTAGTAGCTCATCTTATGGGGCAAGTAGTACTGATAGTTATAGTACATATTCAAATACTAGAAATACAAAATAACTTACTGATTTATTAATATCTGTTTTGTTAGAATAATATTACACTTAATCTGTTTTGTTATTTGGTTAATAAATTTTTAGATATAATTAAGGTGGATCTCTTTAGTGAACGGTTGCAAATCAATTCGTTCATTTTTCTTTTTGTATCAAAAATACAATTTTAATTAAGAACATTTTTTATTCAATTACAACAATATCAATAAAAATTCTATATTATTGATTATTACTTGATTGCATAGTATAATCCTAAACCAATTATTTTGATTAATATAGCATTTATAATAGAGAAAGTTTAAATAAAATATGGATAGTCAATCTCTTATAAGTTTTTTTAAAGAAGTACCACTATTTTCACATCTTGATAATGAAGAGCTTGAACAACTATCTCAAATTTGTTCTGAAAAAAAGTTTGAAAAAGGTCAGACTATTTTTTATGAGGAAGATATGGGAACAGGTTTTTATTTGATTATGTCAGGTCAAGTAAAAATAGTTATGCTATCAAGTGATGGTCGTGAGCATATTCTTGGACTTTTAAGAGAAAATGATTTTTTTGGCGAGATGTCTATTCTTGATGGTCAACCAAGATCAGCAACTGCTATTGCTTTATCTGATATAAAAACAATGACTATTAACAGAGAAGATTTCACAAAATTACTAAGAAGTAATCCTGATATGGCAATCAAGATCATGTTTGTTTTATGCAAACGTCTAAGGCAAGCTGATAGAAATGTAGAAAGCCTTGCTTTTTTATCTGCTCCTGGTAGGGTTGCAAGAACTATTATGCAACTGGCTGACGAACAAGGAATTAAGGATTTAGAAAAAATTATCATTAACCACAAAATGACACGTCAAGAATTTGCTAGTATAGCTGGTACTTCAAGAGAAACATTGACAAGGGTTTTGATGGATTTTAAAGATGAGGGTATACTTGATCTAAGTAGTAAGCACCAAATTATTTTGGTAGATAAAAAATTATTAAAAGAAAAAATAGTTTAATGAAAAATAATTTAACAGCATTTGTAGTTTTAATTACTTTTTTAAGTGGATGTGCTTTTGGAACATCACAATTAAAAGTAGTGTATCCTGACGATTTACAAATGATTCCAGAAACACAAAAAGACAAGACTAATTCATCTGAGAATAAAATAGAAATAGAGCCAGGAGTAACCATATCAGCTAAATGGATAGGTAATGGATATTCTCAGCCAACTGCCAAAAGTATTTTTGGCTTGACTAATAGATATGTCATACCTTATACAAGATTAACATCATTAATCGATCTAAAGATTGATAATAATTCTGATAAATATATAGATCTAAGTATAAAAAATATTAAGCTCAAAGTATCACAAAATAATGATGAGTTATTACCTCTCGATATAGATTTTTTTAAAAGTCGTTGGCCAACATTTGCAGTTAAATCTCAAGAAATGCTAATCGATCAATCAGTTGCAATAGGAGATATTATTAGAACCATTGCTAGAGATAAAATTATTGAGCCCAAATCAAACTACCATGGATATTTAGCTTTTAAAAAATTGAACCCTAGTACTGAAAGTATTCAACTAATGGGACTAATAAAAGTTGATAACAAAGAAGATAATATTGTATTAAAGTTTAAGAAAAAATGAAAAAAATAATTATATTACCAATAATCCTTGCTATATCTTTGACGAGTTGTTTTGCTAGAGAGATGGTTATTATTGATCCAATAGT
>JACMQJ010000570.1 GCA_014377055.1 Candidatus Sericytochromatia bacterium | reverse complement strand
TTAAGTTTGGTTAAGATGTGTAAACTAAAACTTTATAAGTGATTATTAAAAATAGGTAATTGTCTATTAATGTCAGAAAAATAGGATTAAATTTCGAGTACGTCTATATATTTAGGGATACTCCACTTTGATGATGTTATGTAAAGAATATTTTTTTAATTATCTGATAAAATCATCAACATAATTTGTCAAAATGAATTATCATTAACCATATATATTAAGATTGTCAAAATTATTTTTGATAGTATTATTATGTATCATTCAAAACTATTTTTACTTAGGTTATTTTATAAATGATTGATAGAACAGTAAGACGACTTCTTGAAACAGGCGATATTACCCCTGAACATCTACAATATGCTCTTGAAGAACAATTAATTACCAATCAAAGTATTGTTAAAATAATTGTAAATCGAGGCTACATAACCGAAGCACGTATTAAAGATGCTCTTGAAATTTATGAGTATGAAGATATAGATGCTCGCAGTATAGATATTTCTTCTGCTGTTATTAAGATGTTACCATTACATCTTATTCGTAATAACCATGTTTTTCCACTTAAATTTGAAAATAATCAATTTGTACTTGGTATGGTTGATCCCAAGGATTTGATTACCAAAGATACAGTAAGTATGTTTCTTGGTAAGACTATTGTACTACAAAGATTTAAAATTAGTGAAGAAGATTATCAGTATTTATTAAGTAAGTATGTTCATCTTTTTGCTGAAAATAAAGAAACAGATGTCATTATTACTGAAACTAACAGTAACGAATCTCATAGTCATGATTCAAAAGAGGAAGCAAAAGCCGATCCTATTTTATCCATACCAATAGAAAAAATTATTAGTAGAGTTTTAGATAACGCACTCAAAAAAAGAGCAAGTCAAATAACAGTTGAGCCAGGATATGAAAATATTAGAATTAGATTCAAAATAGATGATACTTACTATGAAGAAGCCCGTTTACCAAGAAAAATGTATGATAACTTTTTAAATTATGTTAAGCAGTTAGGTGGTATTCAAAATAATGATAAAAGTTTTCATTATTCAGGACACTTTAAATATACAGATACTCATGACAAAAAAGAAATAAATATTGTCTTGAATGGAATAAAAACTATTCAAGGAGATAAATTGATTTTAAGACCTGGTTATCCTATTCCTGATCTAAAAAGCTTGTTTTATTATCCAGAGTTATATAATTATTTAAATAAAGTTACTGGCAAAAATAAAGGTCTTATTTTAGTTATTGGCTCTGCGGGATCTGGTAAGTCAACTACCCTCTATTCTTTACTCCAACACAAAATATCCACTAAGCATCAACTGATGACAATTGAGTCACCTGTAAAATATGTTTTTGAAAATTATGTTTCGCAAGTAGAAATAAAAAATGATAAAGATGTAGAGTTGTCAGAACTTGTTTATGAAGTTTCAAAGCACAATCCTGACATTTTGATGGTTCAAGAAATTAAAAATGAAGTATGGTCTTCATTAATTGAGGAGTTGGCACTATCAGGTATGTTGGTGCTTACTGGTATGAGAGCATATAATGTGCTATCAGCATTTAAAAAATTAAAAAGAATGTCCTTTCCTAACTTTGCCTCAATTCA
>JACMQJ010000101.1 GCA_014377055.1 Candidatus Sericytochromatia bacterium | reverse complement strand
TTTACATAGGATCTTAATAATATATCTAAAATTTTTATTTTATCCAACTTAGTAGTGATATTATAATGTAAATAACAATTTTAGAGTTTAAATTAGAGATTAAGAATGACAAAAAATATGCTTTTTGACGTAGATGATATAGAAAATTTAGCATCTGTACAGAGCTTTGAGCGTGGTGAAGAATATTATAATAGTGATAGTGTTGGTAAAATAATCAAAAAAGGAAACCTTTTTGAAGGTACAGTTAGTGGGACAAGAAAATACAAGGTAAGCTTGGATTATACAAATGGTAAATTTGATTTTTATTGTAATTGCCCTTATGATTTTGAAGGTATCTTTAAACATTGTGTAGCTATGGCTTTAGCTATTATTGATGGTGAATATAAAGAAGCTAAATCGGCTAATGTACAAGTTATTGTTCAACAACCCATAGAATATTTTGAAAAAAGTTATAACTCCGTTGATTCTGATAAAAAATTAAGCTTTTTAAAACAATTACTAGATAAAGATAAGAATTTACAGAGTCAATTTATTAGTTTTATTTATTTAAAAAGCCAAAAACTTGATAATATTTCAGATGTTAATATTGATCAAATTAGAAAAGAAATTTTTTCAAAATTATCAGATCTTGATTTTGATGAGCTTCTTGAAGGTGATTATGATTATGAAGGTTATGATGGTGGTGGTGACGAGCTATATGATCAAGCAAGTGACTTAATTAAAGCTGTTATTGACAAATTTTCAAATAAGGCAAGAGAGTTTATCAAAAAAGGTAATATTATTGATGGGATGCGTATTATTTTAGGTATGTATGAAGGCTCACAAGATTTACCTGATTTAGATAATGATGATTATAATATTTTTGATGGTTCTTACAATGATACAGTTCATGATATTTTAAGAGATTATATAACAGAATTATCTAACGAAATAGAGCAAACAGTTAAAAATGATGAAACTAATATCTCAGCAGTTAATCTAGTTTTTTCACGACTAAATTATTATGAAAATCAATATAAAGCAGGCAATAATGAGTATGGAGAAAAAATAGGTTATTATCCAGAAGATTTAGATAAAATATTTTTAGCTCTTTCAAATAATCAAAAAACTGCTAACCATTTGTATAAGCTTATAATCGATAATGATCTTGATTGTCTTGCATTAGCTCATGTAATTTTAAAAACGGCAGAGCTTACAAAAAATGAAACTTTTTGGCTCGAAACTGCTGAACGATTTGCAGGATCAGATTATGAATTAGCTCAAAAACTATTAGATAAATATAAGTTTCTTAAAAAAGATGATGATTTTGCAAGAGTTGCAAAAATGGCTTTTGAAATATGGTCAGATAAATTTGATCTTTATATAGTCAATAATCTCAATAAAAAATCACATAAAGAGTTATATATAAGTGTATTAAGTCATTACACTATTAATAAACAGAGCTTGGATCATTATAACGAGCTTAGAGAATACTTTTCAGCAGCTCAAATTAAAACGTTTATCAGAAAAATATCACAAGGTTATGATAAGTTATTTTATGTTCATGTCTTAGAAAGAGAAGGATTTTATAGTGAAATATTAAAATGTGTCGAAGATAATAAAGATGCTCATTATTTTGAACAATTAATCGAATCAATAATAAATATTTATCCAGAGGAATGTTTTTCTATAATAAAAGAAAAATGCCAATATGTAGTTTTAAACTCTAAAGGTCGTAAATATTATCAATATATGATTGTATGGCTCAAAATAATGAAGAATATAACTATTAAGAAAAATGAATCAGCACAATATATTTTAGAGCTTCATAATAGTAGATTAACTGCATTAAAAGATGAATTAGAGAGATCTGGTTTATTAAAATAACTAAATGTAGAATTCTTTGATATTTATTAAATCTTAGGTAGAATTTACTAAATGTTATAGAGTTTAGAAAAAAGTGGATATGGAAGCAGTAGAAATAGATAAAATCAGTAAAATTTATGAAGATGGCACACAGGCACTTAATGAAGTAAGTCTTAAAGTACGTGAAGGTAAAATATATGGACTACTTGGACCTAATGGTGCAGGTAAAAGTACATTAATTGGTATTATATCTGGGACAGTTAGCAAAACGTCAGGAACAGCTAAAATATTTGGTCTTGATAATTCAAAAGACCTACAAAAAGCCAAACTTTTACTTGGTGTAGTGCCACAAGAGGTCGTAAGTGAGCCTGTCTTTACAGTTTTTGAAGTATTAGATTTTTTTGCTGGATTTTATGGTGTTAAAAAAAATGATCGAAAGAAAAAAATTGATGAGGTCTTGGAAGCATTACATCTTGGCTCTAAAAGAAACACTAGGGCTAGATTTTTATCTGGTGGTATGAAAAGACGATTAATGGTTGCAAAAGCTCTTATTCATGAGCCAAAATTGATTATTCTTGATGAACCAACTGCTGGTGTTGATGTTGAGCTAAGAACTATTATCTGGAATTATGTTAAAGAGATTAATAAAAAAGGTTCAACCATTATTTTTACAACTCATTATCTTGAAGAAGCAGAAAAACTTTGTTCAGAAATAGCAATAATTAATAAAGGTAAAGTAATTGTTGAAGAAGAAACTGATAAATTAAAATATCTTTTTGGTGAAACAACAATTGATGCAACCCTAGAAAATACTGGATTTGAGCTTGAAAAAATATTAGATACAGATATAATTAAATTTAATGATAATGAAGTAAAAATTATCACAAAGACAGGTAATGAATCCTATTATCTGCAAAAACTGGCAACACTTGGTGGTCTAAAAAAAATAGAAATAGGACAACCCTCATTAGAAGATATATTTGTAAAATTGGTAAAAGCATAGTTATGGCAAATTGGTATGGAGCATATAATTTATTCAGAAGAGAAACAACGAGGTTTAGGAAAATAATAATTGATACAACTGTTTCACCTATTATCTCCAACGTTCTTTATCTAATAATTTTTAATGTAGCGGTTTCTGGTAGACAAGTTCAAGGTGTAGATTATATAAAGTTCTTAGCTCCTGGTTTAATTACTCTTACACTAATTAATAGTGCTTTTTCTAATCCTTCTTTTGCTTTGGTTATAGCCAAATTTTCAGGATCAATTAGTGATATTTTAATTGCACCTCTAACAGGAACTCAGATTGTTCTAGCTTATGTAGGAGCTGCAATGGTTAGAGCCTTAGTTACAGCTTTTGCGACATTATTAGTAATACTTCTTTTTACACATTTAAATGTTGAACATATTGGATTAGCTATATTAGGAGCTTTTCTAACATCCTTCTTCTTTGGAACTTTAGGGGCTATTTTTGGCTATTTTGCCAAGCAATTTGATAGTATGACTATGATGACAACTTTTATTATGACTCCAATGTCATTTCTCGGTGGTGTTTTTTATCCTGTCAGTGCGTTAAAAGGTATTTGGCAAACTGTCAGTAGATTTAATCCAATGTTATATTTTATTGATTTGATGAGATATTCTTTTATTGATAAAGAATTTATCCCTCATAATATTTCTTTAACAGTAGCTATTCTTGCTAATGTGATTATCTTTCCTCTAGCGATTTATTTATTCACCAAAGGAAAAAGACTAACTGTTTTATAAACCCGTCCATAGAAAACCTGACGGACTTGCCCTCAGGGTGAATGTGGACAGATTGGGTGCATGAAAATTAACATATAGTTCATGCGACCTTACTTACAGCCCATAATTTAGTCCATGATTGAGATGAACTAAAATACATAACTCTAATAAACATGATAGCATTAGCTCCTTTGTGAGACCAAATCATACCAGATTGTTTTAGTCTTTGAGATACAACCTTTTTATTTGAACTTTCCACAACACCAGAGCCTATCATATATACCTTTGATAGGTATTTTTTATAATCAATCATATCCTCATGGTTTTTTAAATACCTTTTTAATGAATATATTTTTTCTGCTAATTTACCTGTATTATTATCGAAATACGATAATTCTAACTGTTGGTAATTAGATTCTTTAAGTAGGATTATTTGTTTAGACACCCATAAATTTTGCTTATCTATATTATCTAAGAAACCTTCTCTGGAATTCATTGTCGCTACACTGAGTCTAACATATTTATTCCTTGTATATCTTTCGATAAATCTTGATTGTATAAATTATCTCCTATATCTTCTATATGATTTGATAAACGGTGATCGCTTATCTCTATACCTGTCCAATTTTTGAATAAATCTTTAGCATGGTTAAATTCTGTTGTTATACCCATTACACATGCTAATTC
>JACMQJ010000569.1 GCA_014377055.1 Candidatus Sericytochromatia bacterium | reverse complement strand
TCCTTCTAAAAAATCTGGAATTGATATATCAACTGATTTACAAAGCTTTAAATCTGATGATAGTAAAAATATACTAGTTTTGAATGAAAAATTTACTTTATTGAAAAATTATTTAAAAGAAAATAGTTTGTCTATAGATTTTAACACAGGTAAAGTTTTAGTTTCTGATCAAAAATTTAGTCCACTATCAATACAAGAGAATCAAAGTAAAAATATTGACCATACTAATTCTGAAGATATTAATCCTATCTTATTTAACTCAAAAACAAATTATTTAAAAGAAAATTCTGTTGCTGAGATTAATAATCCTGCTACTATTTTGAATTTATCAAATGAGAATATCTCTTTAGCTCAACCATCTAAACAAATAAACAATAAACTTTTAGATGAAAAAATAATTACAAATAATTTTGTTAAAAAAGACATACCATTAAATAATTTGAAATTGAAAACAAATACATTAGATATAGTTGAAAAGTCTGTTTTGAATGATTCAAATTCAACTAACATAATTGATCATAGTCCATTAGCTACAAGAAAATTCTCATCTGAATCTGACGGACAAATAAATAACTACTTTCCTTTGTATAAACAATCATTTCCTTCTAAGCAAAATGAAAATATTATTGTAAGTCCAAAGTTGGGTATTAAAGTAACTCCAAATATTGTCCAAGCTAATAATAAAGTTGATTATAGTAATATCAATAAAGATTCAATATTAGTTAGTACAGATGTAGCTTCTAAACAAAATGAAAATATTATTTTAAGTTCAGAGTTGGGTATTAAAGTAACTCCAAATATTATCCAAACTAATAATAAAGTTGGTTATAGTAATATCAATAAAGATTCAATATTAGTTAGTACAGATGTAGATTCTAAGCAAAATGAAAATATTATTGTAAGTTCAGAGTTGGGTATTAAAGTAACTCCAAATATTATCCAAGCTAATAATAAAGTTGATTATAGTAATATCAATAAAGAAGAAAAGGTTTTTATATTCAATGAAACGCTTAGAGCCTTAAATAGTTACTTAAAATCTAATAATATAGAAATAAACTCTTTAAATTCTCCACAAATTGATGATTATAAAGAACCAAAACTATCATTGAATACCAAAACTAATATTATAGAAAATAATTTAAATATTTCTTCTGATTCTATTAATATGAACAATCTAGAGAATGAAGATAACTCCATAAATTATTTAGCTCCCAAAACAGAAAATGAAGATAATCATAATTTGTCTGATACAAATTTAAATCCTGATAACCTAGTGGATATAAATCCTTTGATAACAAAATATATCAGTATTATTAATGAATCAATTTTAAATAAGGAAAACAAAAAAACTGAAGAGCCTAAAGCTTTACCAGATTTGATAAATAATACAATTGGTCAAATTGATTATGTTTTAGTAAATGTTAGAGATAATAAAATAAATAAAGAACCAATTGAATTAGAAAATATTTTTAAGTCAAATTATAAATACAATGATGTTGAGCAAGATATAAAAATTATGCCACAGAATGCTTTCATCTTCTCCAGTATTATTTCACCTTTAATTAATAACGATAAAAATGTTCCAAAAACTATTAATAAAGATAATTATGAAAATAAAAAACTTTATAATATTTTTAAGGAATTTATTAACTCTGAATTTCCAGAAGTAGAAATTATAGAAGATAGCATAGAAAAAAAATATTTTTCTAATGATCTTAAATTTGTCAAAAACGAACTTTTTTCATCAAAGAATGAAAAATTAGAAAAGTTTATTAATAATATTTCTGAAAATAGCTCAGGTGAATTAATTGAAAAAAAAGATGACGATAATGTAGAGATAAAAAATACTAACCCTTTTTTATCATCCTCACAAATTATTAAAGCTATAAATAATGGTGTAGCAATACATTTTTCACAAATTACAGAAGTAGTTCAAGAGTTAGCTAGTAATCCAGCTAAAATAGATAAAAATATTGTAATGAATATTACTCTTAAGCCTCAAAACCTTGGTGAAATAAGCTTAACATGTACACTAACTGAAGGAAATAAAATGAGTGTTATATTTGAAACATCTACCAGTGCAGCTCAAAAAGTAATTGAATCATACGTTAAAAATATCAAAGATATTATCAAGGATAACTCTCTAATAGTACATGAAGTAAGCTCTAGCTACTCTTCTGCTCCTTCTAGTTCAAAGCCTATAAGCTCAAGAGAAAAAGGAAGCAGTAATAATGGTACAAACAATTCTTCTTCTGAATCAACTAAAAACTATAATCAAAGAAGAAAAAGAAGAAGAGATGACAATGATAACGATAGCAGTGATTCTTCTTTAAGTATCTAAATTTTTATTAGAGAAGTTATAAAGAAGCCATCCGTTTTATCGATGTAGGGTATTAGATTTAGATATTCAAAATCTTTATTATCGTACCCTATTATTTCTAGTTTGAAATCTTTATGTTTATCTAAAAATTTTGTTATAACATCTTCATTTTCTATCTTTGAAATAGTGCAAGTGCTATAAACTATTCTACCATTTGACTTTAAGTATTTGGAAGCATTATCTAAAATATCATATTGTAATTCAGCTAATCTTTTTATATCATCCAAGCTTTTTCTATATTTAATTTCAACTTTACGTTTTATCACTCCTAAACCTGAACATGGCGGATCTATCAGTATTTTATCTACACCTAATATGCCATCTATGTCGTCAGTAGCAGATTGAATTATCACTTGTATATTATTACAGCCAAGACGGTTAATATTTTCTGTAAACTTTGTTTTTCTATTTTCACTTGAATCAATTACAAGTATTTTTCCTGTATTATTCATAAGTGCTGAAATGTGTGAAGTCTTTCCACCAGGAAATCCACAAAAATCAATAATATTATCATCAATACTAGGATTAACTATTTTTGAAACTATGCTAGCACCTAAATCTTG
>JACMQJ010000568.1 GCA_014377055.1 Candidatus Sericytochromatia bacterium | reverse complement strand
TAAAATATGGGGCTGTTAAAGATAATATTCTTGAGCTTGAAGTTATTCTTTTTAATACTAAAAAAATAACAGCCAAAGAGTATATTTTGGATAGTCAAGAATACAATAATCTAATCAAAGAACATTCATGGGTTATTGAATTGGTTGATTTAATAAAATCTAATAAAGAAATAATTTTAAAAAAAAGAATTGGTGTTACCAAAAATTCTAGTGGCTATAATTTAATTGCTTTAGCAGAGGGAATAAATAATAATATTCTGGATTTGGCCAAGCTTTTTATTGGTAGTGAAGGGACATTAGGGCTGATCACTGAAGCAAAATTACCGCTTTATGATAAACCTAAAAAAACAGCAACAATGCTTTTATATTTTAAAGATATTCAAGAAATTGGTGAAGGTGTTAAAGATATACTAAAAACTAAGCCAAGTGCATTAGAAATTATGGACAATAATACCTTAAACTTACTTGGTAGAAATAAATTTAATATTCCTTTTGATGCCAAAGTAATGTTATTAGTTGAGTTTGATCAAGATCCTATCGAGGATAAAATATTAGAAGTTAAGCAATTAACTAAAAAATATAAGCTATGTGAAGAGATAGCTGTTGCTTTTGAAAAAGAAGCACAAGATAATTTATGGAAAGCTAGAAAAGCTATTTATCCAACCCTTTATAAATATGGAGATAAGAAAAAACCAATTAATTTTTGTGATGATGTTGTTGTTTCAGCAGAATATTTACCCGCCTTGATCAAATATCTTGATGAGATTTTTAAAAGTTATAATGTGCCTGTTGCTATCTATGGTCACATTGGTGATGGTAATGCACATATTAATCCATTATTAAATATTAGTGATCCAGAAGAGTTTAAAAAAATGGTAGATTTATCTCATCAAATTCATCATGAAGTAATTACAAAATTTAATGGCTCAATATGTGGGGAACACGGTGATGGTAGAGTTAGAGCTGAGTTTTTGGAAGATATGTATGGATCCGAAATATACTCACTATTTAAGCAAGTAAAAAATTTACTTGACCCTAATAAAATATTTAATCCTGATATAAAAATTACAACTAAAAAGTTTACAGAACATATAGATTTTGAAAGATTAGAAAAACAATGTGCAACTTGTGGTAAGTGTAATTCTGTATGTCCTGTTTATGATGTCACTCAAGATGAAAGTAACAGTGCTAGAGGCTGGTTTCATATACTAACCGACAAAGATTATTCTTATGAAAACTCGAAAAGAGCTGTTAACGCCTGTGTAAATTGTAAAAACTGTGCCACAATTTGTCCTGCCGGAGTTGATGTTTCTGAATTAATTTTGGAAAAAAGGTTTGAACATCCTAATAAATTTACCGAATTAATTTTTAGATTTCAGCAAAATGAAAAAGCTTTTTCAATTGCAACAACTTTTATGGGTGCAACTCAACCACTTTGGGATAATCAGCTAATAAGACCAATTATCGAAAAATTAACTAAGCCAATATTAAAAGCAATAGCACCTACTGCTAGATTGCCAAAAGAAATGATTTTACCAAAGATATCATCAACAACCCTAAGAGAAAAATATGCTCATCTAACAGAAGAAAGTGGTAAAAAAGGAAATGTTGCCTATTTTCATGGTTGTGCAGCTAATTATCTAGAAAATGGGATTGGTGAGTCGGTAATTAATGTGTTATCAAGAAATGGTATAGAACCCGTTTTACCAAAACAAAGATGTTCAGGAACGCCAATATTAACTTATGGTAATAAAGATATAGCAATGGAAAATGCTCGCCTAAATATTGACTCATTAAGTAAATATGATAAAGTTATAACCTCATGTGCATCATGTAACCTTATGCTCAAGGAATATGTAAAATATACTGAGGGTGATAATGAGTACCACAAAAAAGCTGAAATATTACATGATAAAATATCAGATATTTCTGAATTTGTCTTTAAAGAATTGGATATAAAACCACCAAAAGGTTATCAGCAATCCAAAAAAGTTACTTATCATTCATCATGTCATTTACGTGCAGCTGGTATAACTAAAGAACCAAAAGAGGTAATAAAAAATATACCTGGCGTTGAATTTGTTGAAATGAGAGATTCAGAAAGATGTGCTGGTGGTGCTGGTAGTTTTATTATCAAAAACTATGACCAATCAAAAGAAATCTTTTGGCGTAAAAAAAGAGGCGTTGAAGAAAGTAAGGCTGAGATAGTTACAACTAGTTGCCCAGCCTGTGAAATACAGCTAAGAGATGGTCTATCAAAAGATATTGAAGTAAAACATGTAATTAAATTACTCAGTGATGCTTACGATGAGGATAAGTTTTAGAACTTACTTATTTCTAAACTTATTCTCTAAATAATACAGAAGGAACTTGAAGAGAAATTGTATTTTGTTTAAAGTACTTAAAAAGTATATAATTTAGCATTGCATGATAATTTTAGTAAATTAATAAAAGAAAAATGGCAATAATAAATAGATTAATAAGGTTTGACTGGGCGATAAAAAATATTTTAAGGAATAAGTCCAATTTTGGTATTTTAGAAGGATTTTTGTCTGAGTTATTAAAAGAAGATATAAAAATAACTAAAATTCTTGAAAGTGAATCTAATCAAGAAACAAAAAAAGATAAATTTAATCGTGTAGACTTACTAGTAGAAAACTCTAAAAGTGAATTAATAATTGTTGAAGTTCAAAATACTAGTGAATTAGACTATCTTCAAAGACTTCTTTACGGAGCATCAAAAGTAATCTCAGAAAATCTTAACTTAGGTCAATCCTACTCAAATATAAAAAAAATAATCTCTATAAGCATAGTTTATTTTGATCTAGGTCAAGGTAAAGATTATGTCTACAAAGGAAAAACTAGTTTTCAGGGAATACATAAAAAAGATACATTAGAATTATCTAAAGAACAAAAAAAACTATTTGGTGAAATTAATGTAGAACAAATATTTCCTGAATATTATCTATTAAAAGTGAATAAATTTGACAATAAAACCAGAGATACACTTGATGAATGGCTATATTTTTTAAAAAATGAAGAAATAAAAGACAATTTTAAAGCTAAAGGGCTAAGAGAAGCTAAAGAAAAACTGGATGTTTTGAAACTTCCAAAAAGAGAACAAGCAATCTATCAAAGATATTTAGAAAATCTATCATATCAAGCAAGTATGGCTCAAACAATAAGTTTTGAAGTTGAACAAGAACGTGAAAAAATGCTTATAGAAGTTCAAGCTGAAAAAGATAAACTTCAAATTGAAAAAGATGAAGTAAAAACTCAAAAAAATGAACTTAAAACCCAAAAGTATGAACTTAAGACCGAAAAAGATAAACTTCGAATTGAAAAAGATGAACTTAAAACTGAAAAAAATGAGCTTAAATTAGTACGCAAAAAAGTTAATTTTGAAATTGAAAGAATTAAATTAGAAATAGAAAAATCTGAAAAAGAAAAATCT
>JACMQJ010000100.1 GCA_014377055.1 Candidatus Sericytochromatia bacterium | reverse complement strand
ATCTCAAGACCAATACCTTTATTTGAGCCTGTTACTACTGCAATTTTTTTTTCCATTTTAATTATCTCCCAAATTATATTCAAAATATTTTATTATAATTTAACTATCATTTTCCCACTATTATCACCAGAAAATAGTCCTATTAAAGCTTTTGGTAGATTTTCAAAACCTTCTATAATAGTTTCTGTATATGTTAGTTTACCTTCCTTTACCCATTGGCTTAATTCTTTAATACCTTCTGAAAATCTTTTTTGATAGTTACCGATAATAAATCCTTGCATAAGAACACTTCTGGTAAGTAGCATTGGTTGTAAACGAGGTCCTACAGGTATTTCTTTTAAATTATACAATGAGATTTGACCACATAATGTAATTCGAGCATGGAAATTAATATTTTTAACAACAGCATCAGAAATTTCACCACCTACATTATCAAAATAAATATCAACACCCTTAGGGCAGCTATCAGCGATCGCTTGGGCTAAATTCTTTTCTGTTTTATAGTTAATACCCTGATCAAAGCCAAACTTATCTTTTAATAAAGCAATTTTTTCATCAGATCCCGCAATACCGACTACATGACAACCATAAATTTTAGCAATTTGTCCAACGATAATACCTACTGCACCAGCAGCTCCAGAAACAACAACTGTTTCACCTGATTGTGGCTTGGCAATATCTATTAAGCCAAAATATGCTGTTAGTCCTGGCATTCCCAAAATACCAAGATAGTAACTAGCAGGAGCAATTGTTACATCTATTTTTTGTAAACCTTTGGTATTAATAATAGTTTCATTAGCCCAAGGTAGCATACCTGTTACAATATCTCCTTTTTTAAAGTTTTCATCTTTACTTTCTATTACTTCAGCAACAGCACCACCACTTATCGGCTGATTAATTTGAAATGGTGGTGTATATGACTTTGCATCGTTCATTCGTCCTCTCATATATGGATCTACTGAATAATATAATCCTTTGAGATGTACTTCACCAGCTTGTAAATTAGATAAGCTTATTTCTTCTATAGCAAAATTAGCTTCTGTAGGAACTCCGTTTGGTCTTGATTTTAGAACTATTTGTTTAATTTGCATAGTTACCCCTTTTTATAAAAATATAATACAACTTCAAAAATTATTTGAATGATTTATATTTATTAAATATACTTGCAAATTTTATAGTTAAGGGAGTTTAATTTTTTATTGTTTTGGATTAGAAACTTTTTTGGTTGCGGGGACAGGATTCGAACCTGTGACCTTCGGGTTATGAGCCCGACGAGCTACCGGGCTGCTCCACCCCGCGCTACCTGTAGTTGTTTCTCACTACATTAAATATATTAACCAATATTTTTAAAACTGTAAAGGTCATATCCTAAATACTTAACATTAAGATATGATTATCTTAACTTTTAAATAATAATCTAAAAAATTAATTGTCATTTTAAATTTAACTCTACTCTAAAATCCAATATATTTACTTTTAAACAAATAATATTTAGCTAAGAATCACGCAAATGAGAACAAATATAGAAACTAATAATAGTAAATACAAAAAAATTAGTAGTGTTCATTAGTCTTTATTAGTTTCTTATTCGTAGCTAAAAATTACTTTATTTATAAAATATTTAGACTATATTGTAGTACAATGATTATTTAAATTAAAAAAATTCAGTTATATTAATGCAAAATCAATTATTAAAATTAGGAAATAGAGTTTTTAAATATAAGCTATTAGTAGTTATTTGTTGGCTTACATTAATACTATTCTCAATAATTCATCTTTATACGAGTAAAACAATTAACTCAGAAAATGAGTTATCAGGTTTAGACAATACAGAGGCAGCACAAGCAATAAATATTATAAAAAAAGATTTTGGCCTTAAATCAGGTACATCTTATGCTTTGGTAACAGATAATAATATTGATACAAGCAAATTAGAATATTTATTAAAAATAAATTTTAAGCAAATAACAAAAATAACTGAAATAAAAGGGTTAACCTATCATAAAAATAAGCTTTTATATCTTGATATTGATTCCAAATATAATTTTATTGATATACAAAATTTTACTCCTGAGTTTCGCAGAATAATAAAAAATTGGTCAGGGCAAAACAAAACTAAAATATACTTAACAGGAAATCCTGCGTTTCATTATGATGGTGATAAATCTGGTAAAAATGATTCTCAAAAAGGTGAAATATTTGCTTTAATTTTTTGTTTTTTTGTCCTTATTTTTACTTTTGGTGCTTTAGTTTCAGCATTATTACCTTTAATAATTGGTGCAACAACTCTCCTTTTTTTTAATAGCTTCATTAGATTAATTGATTTACAAATAAACACAATTTCGCAAGTGATGACAGGTTTACTTGGACTTGCTCTTGCCATAGATTATTCATTATTTATAGTTAGTAGGTATAGAGAAGAAATAAGTAATGGTGATGATAGCAAAGATGCTATCCAAAAAATATTTATGTATCCAATAAAAACTATTATTGTCTCTTCTCTGATTATGATTTGTAGTATTAGTGCCTTATTATTACCTGATGTATCTACTAGCCGAACAGTCGTTTATAACATATTTATAGTAATATCTATATCTTTAATTAATTCGATTATTGTTTTACCAACATTATTATTTTATGGCAAAAATATTCTTGATAAACCTGAGTTTTTAACTAAGATGATTAAAAGAGCAGACTCTTACCTTTTTTGGAAAAAATTCGCTGAAAATATAGTCAATCATCCAAAAAAATATTTTTCACTTTCTCTTGTTATTCTAATTATTCTTTCATTGCCTGTTAGTAGGATTAAGTTATGGGAAGCAGTGCATACCATAACTCCAGATAATACAGAATCAATAGAAGGTTATAGAATACTAGAAAATGATGGGTGGGGTGGTGAATTGATACCAATCAATATTGTTATAAAAGCAAATAAATTAGGAGGTGTTTATGATAATAATTTTATTTCATACATTTATGATTTTACCAAAGAACTAGAAAAAAATCCTAAAATAGCTTCTGTTCAGAGCATTACTTCATGGAATAAAAATTATACTAAGCAAGATTATTTTTCTTTTTATAGCTCTATTTATAGCCTAGATTTGTTCTATCAAAATAATAATTTTATTCCCTTAATTAATTCAAGCACTGGAAATGATAAAACTATAATTAATGTTTATCCAAAAAACCTCTTAGATTTAAATGATACTCATCAAATAATTGATTTGACTAATAGTTATGCTAAAAAGAATAATAAGTATCAAGTTTTAATTGGAGGCACTGTTGCAAGAGCTAAGGATTTTACTTTTGAGTTATATCGTTACGTTCCACAGATGTTACTGGTCATATTTTTGGGTATTTATGCTATTTTATTTTTCTATATGAAATCTATTATCTTGCCTATTAAAGCTGGCTTAATGAATTTTTTACCTATTTTGAGCTCTTTTGGAGTTTTAACATTAATTTTCCAATACAAATTTATGGGTAATTTTTTTAATGTCCAGCCGAATAGTGGAGTTATTAACATGGTTCCTGTTATTCTATTTTGTCTGATATTTGGTTTAAGTATGGATTATGAAGTCTTAATTTTAAGTAGAATCACAGAGGCTTATGAAGATACCAATAATGTTAAACAAGCTGTTATTGAAGGAATGTCTCGAAGTGGTTCAGTCATAACTGGTGCAGCACTAATTTTATTGGCTGTTTTTATTCCTGGAGCTTTTTCTTCATCTCCTGTCACCAAACAAATATGTATTGGTATAAGTTCAGCAATTATAATTGATTCAACTATTGTTAGATTATTATTAGTTCCAAGTTTTATGATGCTAATGGGTAAATGGAATTGGTGGAATCCATTTACAAGTGATAAAAAATAATGTTTTTAAACAAAAAAGACGCATATAAATATGCGTCTTTTTTACTTAATATTTTTATATTAGCTGTTATACCAAGCTTCTACAGCAGGGTGGATTATTTTACCAGCTTCTACATTTAAACCTTTTGCTAAATCTTTATTAGCTAACATTGCTGCTTTATAACCATGATTTGCTACTTGTAAAAGATAAGGTAATGTTGCATTTGTAAGACCCACAGTTGATGAACGTGGAACAGCTCCAGGTATGTTAGCGACGCCATAATGAATGACACCATCAACACTGTAGATAGGATCACTATGAGTTGTTGGATGTATAGTTTCGACACAACCGCCTTGATCAACAGATATATCAACTACTACTGAGCCTTTTTTCATTTTACTGACCATTTCTTTTGTAACTAAAGTTGGTGCTTTTGCTCCTGGAATCAAGACAGCTCCAATTAACAAGTCAGCATAAGCAACAGCTCTTTCCAAAGTTTCATAGTTTGATGATAAAGTAACTAATCTTCCAGATAAAACATCTTCAAGGTATCTTAATCTATCAAGATTAGTATCCAAAATAGTTACATTAGCACCCATACCCAAAGCTATTTTTGCCGCTTGAATACCTGTAACACCACCACCAATAATAACTACATCAGCGGGGGGAACTCCTGGAATACCACCAAGAAGAATACCACGACCACCATTACTTTTCTCAAGGTACTGAGCTCCTACTTGAACAGCCATTCTACCTGCAATTTCACTCATAGGAGTTAACAATGGTAATGATCCATTTGGTAATTGAATTGTTTCATAAGCTATACCAACTAATCCTTTATTTAATAAATCATCCGTTAATTCTCTTGATGCTGCCAAATGGAGATAAGTAAATAAGATATGATTTTCTTTTAATAATTGTATTTCTTCTTTTAAAGGTTCTTTTACTTTAACAATCATTTCAGAGCTTGAAAATACTTCTGCAGCACTATCTAAGATTGTTGCACCAGCGTCAATATATTCTTGATCCTCAAAACTACTACCAATACCAGCATCTTTTTGTATATATACTGTATGTCCAGCTTTTGATAATACTCTCGCACCACCAGGCGTTAATGCTACACGATACTCATTATTTTTTATTTCTTTAGGAACACCAATGCGCATTATTTTTTCACCTCGATTTTATCTTTAATATTTACATCCCAATTTTTTAGGTCGTTCAAAAATTCATAGTTAGTCAAATCATAATGGATTGGAGTAACTGAAATATAGCCTTTTTTGACAGCAACTATATCTGTATCTTCTTCATCTTGATACTCAAGAGATTCGCCTGCGAACCAATAATAGTGTTTTCCTCTTAAATCGGTTCTTTTTTCAAAAATATCTGTATACTTATGAACACCAAGCTTAGTTATTTTAACACCCTTAACTTGATCTGCTGGTATAGCAGGTATATTAACATTTAATAATGTTTTGGATGGTAATTCTTTAGTAGCTAACTCGTTAGCAAGCTTTAGAGCAAATTCAGCTCCTGTTTCATAATGTACATCAGAAAAACTTGCTAATGAAAGAGCTATTGATGGTATGCCAAGAATTGTTCCTTCCATTGCTGCTGATACAGTACCTGAATACATTATATCAGTACCCATATTTTGTCCACGATTAATGCCTGAAATAACCATGTCAGGCATTTCCTCAAGAATAGCTCCAATAGCTAATTTTACACAATCAGCAGGAGTACCATTAACATGACAGGCAAATTTTACACCATCAAATATATTTACTTCTTCAGCTCTTAGAGGCTTATTAAGTGTCAAAGCATGACCATTAGCACTTCTTTCTCTATCTGGTGCAATCACATAAACTTCATGTTCTGTGGCAAGCTTTTCTGCTAAAATCTTAATACCTGGGGCAAAAATGCCGTCATCATTAGAAACTAAAATACGCATTAAAAATCTCCGAAATGCTTTTTATCAATTATGATATTAACCTTATCATAACCTTATTTTAACATATCATTATTATCTTTCATTCCTGTGATAATTAAACTTAATATTAGCTAAGTTAATATAAAAATAATCTTATTACTGAGAATATCAAAGACAATACAATCTAAATAACAATTAATTAACATTTAAATTAATTTTAACAAAGTTACTAACTATAAAATATTAAAATCGTCTTTAACATACTTTGACGATAAAGGCATAGTTAAATAAAAAGTAGTTACTTTATCTTCTTTACTATCAAATGTAATTGTTCCACCATGAAGTTCAGATAATTTTTTTGATATAAATAGACCAAGCCCTGCTCCAGAAAGTAGATGTATTTTATTTTCTACTCTAAAAAACTTTTCAAATACTTTATTTTTTTCATTCTTAGGAATACCATGACCATGATTAGTTATAGCTAAAATAAAATAACTATCTTTTTTAGAAACATTAATAATTATATTAGAATTAGGATAAGAAAATTTGACAGCATTATTTATAAGGTTACCAATAATAGTCGTTATACTCTCATTATCATTTAATAAATTATCAAAATTAGCTTTAGAAAGGTAATTTATTTTTATATTATTTAATTTAGCCTTTTGCTCATTTTCCTTAATCGAGATTGATATAATAGAATTTAAATCAACTTTTTCGATTTTAAGATTTGAATTTTCACGATCAACAATTAAAACATTTAATAAATTGTCAATTATTCCTGAAAGCTCAATTGACTCATCATATATAGTTTTACCAAAACTCATAATAGTTTCATGGCTTATATCTTTATCAGTAGCAATAATGTGTGAGTAACCTATAATAGAAGATAAAGGTGTTCTAAATTCATGAGAAATATTTGAAATAAATTTATTCTTTTCTTCACTCGCTTCTAATTCTTTAGTAATATCTTTTAAATTAATTACCAAACCATCAAGCCTTTCCTTACTATATTTAAGTGGTGTCGCTGTGGCTTTAAGAACTCTTTTTGTTTCCAGATGATTAATTTCTATTGTACCAGTTGAAATATTATCTAAATTTATTTGACTATTATCAAAGCTATATTTTATAAATCTTATCAGATTTTTTGAAAGAATATTTTCTGGAGAAATCAATGTTGTACTATCTTTACCGCTTATTTCAAAAGCTTTATAGCCACATAGATTAAAAAACGAGTCATTAGCCATGATAATGTCACGATCATTATTAACCACTATAATACCATCAAGAGTACTATTCAATATAGCTTCAATTGAATTAGTAAGAGGCTTTTGGTTTTCT
>JACMQJ010000567.1 GCA_014377055.1 Candidatus Sericytochromatia bacterium | reverse complement strand
TTGGATGTTATTTTTTAGAAAGGAATTAGGTCATGACAGAAGAATCTGTTCATACAACAAATTTTATCCGTAATATCATTGATAATGATTTGCAAAATAATAAAAATAATGGAAAAGTAGCAACTAGATTTCCTCCTGAACCTAATGGATACCTACATATAGGTCATGCAAAATCTATTTGTATTAATTTTGGTTTAGCAAAAGAATATCAAGGTACATGTAATTTACGTTTTGATGATACTAATCCAGCCAAAGAAGATATTGAATATGTTGAGTCAATCCAAAATGATATTAAGTGGTTGGGTTTTGAATGGAGTAATCTGCATTTTGCATCGGATTATTTTGATAAGCTTTATGATTATGCTGTACAACTAGTAAAATCAGGTAAAGCTTATGTTGATAGTCTCAGTGCTGACCAAATAAGAGAATACAGGGGAACATTAAAAGAAGCTGGTAAAAATAGTCCTGATAGAGATAGATCTATTGAAGAAAATTTAGATTTATTTGAACGTATGAAAAATGGTGAATTTGATGAAGGCACATATATTGTTAGAGCTAAAATAGATATGTCATCACCAAATATTAATATGCGTGATCCTGCTATATATCGTATAAAAAAAGCCCATCATCATAGAACTGATTATAAATGGTCAATCTATCCTATGTACGATTACGCACATGGCGTTTCAGATGCAATAGAGGGTATAACTCATTCAATATGTACTTTAGAATTTGAAGATCATCGACCATTGTATTATTGGTTTTTGGAACAACTTAATATCACAACTCCACCTCAACAAATTGAATTTGCCAAACTTAAGCTTGATTATACAGTTATGTCAAAAAGAACACTTCTAAAATTAGTTCAAGAAAAATATGTTTCTGGATGGGACGATCCTAGAATGTTAACAATAGCAGGGTTAAGAAGAAGAGGTTATACACCTGAATCAATTAGAAATTTAATCGAAATAACAGGAGTTTCCAAAAGTAACGGTGTTGTTGAGTTTGGGCAGTTAGAATATTGTATTCGTGAAGATTTAAATAAAAAAGTAAATCGTATCATGGGTATATTAAAACCTCTAAAGGTAGTTATAACAAACTATCCAGAAGGTAAAACAGAAGAAGTTGATATTGATAATAATCCAGAAGATGAAACTGCTGGAAAAAGAATGCTTAGCTTTTCTAAAACAATATATATCGAGCAAGATGATTTTACAGAGACACCACCAAAAGGATATTTCAGACTAGCACCTGGTATTGAAGTAAGACTTAAGCAGGCTTATTATATTAAACTTGAAAATATAATAAGAGATGAAAATGGTATTATAGAAGAATTACATTGTACCTATGATCCAGAATCAAAGGGTGGAACTGCTGACGGCAGAAAGATTAAAGGAACAATTCAATGGGTATCAGAGCAACATGCGATTAATGCAGAAGTGAGGCTCTATAGTAGTTTATTCTCAAAATCTAATCCAGACGCTGAAGAAAATTATCAAGATGCACTTAATCCTGATTCTCTAATAGTTCTAAAAGATTGTAAACTAGAAGCTAGTATGAAAAATGCAGAAAAAGGTAAAGGCTATCAATTTATTAGAAATGGGTATTTTTGCCTTGATCAAGATTCTTCCGAAAACAATTTAGTTTTTAATAGAACTGTAACTCTTAAAGATTCATGGGCAAAAGAAAAATCTAAATCAAGATAGATTTTTTCATAAATAATATACAAATATCAAAGGTTTAGAATGACTAGAAGTTTAGAAGAAAATAAGCAATTATCACAATTATTATTTCCAAAAGTAGAAAAAACAGTTGAGGATTATGAAAAAATATATCCAAAACGTCAATTAAATGAGTCCGCAAAAGTGACAAGATTTGCTCCAAGTCCAACAGGATTTGTTCACATTGGCGGCTTATTTTCTGCTTTAATTTCTGAAAGAATAGCTCATCAAAGTGAAGGCATTTTTTATCTAAGAATAGAAGATACAGATAAAAAACGTGAAATAGATCATGGTATTGAAGGTATTGTTGATTCATTAAAAAACTTTGGTATCAACATTGATGAAGGATATATAAGTGAATCTGATGAAATAGGTGCATATAAGCCATATAAGCAAAGTGAGCGTATGGAAATATATCATACTTTCATTAAATCATTAATTGAACAAGACAAAGCTTATCCATGCTTTTCAACAACTGAAGAATTAGAACAATTAAGAAAAAATCAAGAAGATAGTAATATTACACCTGGATATTATGGTGAATTTGCTATTTATAGAAACAAATCTTTTGTTGAAATAAAAGAAAAATTAGATGCAAATATACCTTTTGTTATACGATTAAAATCAACAGGAAGTCCTGATAGAAAGATTAGTTATAAAGACATAATTAAAGGAAATATGGAGTTTCCAGAAAATATTCAAGATATAGTTATTTGTAAATCTGACAGCTTACCTACATATCATTTTGCTCATGCAATTGATGATCATGTCATGGGAACAACTCATGTTATCAGAGGTGATGAATGGCTTCCTTCTGTTCCTGTTCATCTACAACTATTTTATACATTAGGTTGGAAAGCTCCTAAATATGGTCATATTCCACCTATTTTAAAACAAGATGGCAACTCAAAACGTAAGCTAAGCAAAAGAAAAGATCCAGAAGCTGCAGTTAGTTTTTATCATCAAGAAGGCTATCCAACTGAATCAGTTTTAGAATATCTTTTGAATCTTGCCAATTCATCTTTTGAAGATTGGAGAAAAGTTAATTCTGAAAAATCATGGAATGAATTTCCATTTAAAGCTGAAAAAATTGGTGTCAGTGGTGCATTATTTGATTTGGTAAAACTAACAGACGTTAGTAAAAATGCTATTTCACGTATGTCCGCACAAGATGTTTATCATAAATTATTGGATTGGTCAAAAAAATATGATCAAGAGTACTATTCTATTTTGTTTGCAAATAAAGAAAACTCTCTAAAAATGATCAATATTGAGAGAGAAAATAAAAAGCCAAGACGTGATATTTCCAAATGGTCAGAAGTAAAAGAATATTTTAGTTATATGTATGATGAGCTATACAAAATTAATGACGTTTTGGATTTTCCTGAAAATGTAACTAACGAAGATATAAAAATAATCTTAAATGGATATGTCAATATTTATAATCATAATGATACAAAAGAAGAGTGGTTTAATAGAATCAAAGATTTTTCTAACTCAATTGGTTTTGCTACTGATATGAAAGATTATAAGGCTAATCCTGATAACTATAAGGGTTCAATTACTGATACAACAACAGTTATACGTGTCGCTATTACAGGCAGAAAGCAGGGTCCTGATATTTATGAAATAATGAATATTTTGGGTACAAAAAAAGTTACATTAAGACTTAATGTATCAAAAAATTAGTTTTATACTTAAGTAAAATTTTTTGAAAAGTTATTGTACCTATGAATAAGGAGTTTAAACTCCTTATTTAGTTAAAAGACTGCAGACCAATTTTGAACAAGTATAAATTAATTAGCTGAAAAAATATCATTTAATATTTTGGCTAAACGTAGTCCACCCTTTTCAATTTGTTGATAAGCAATAGGTTGCATTTTGGCTTGATAATTTTTTTCAAGATGACCATTGTTTTTTTTATAATTAGCATAAATAACATTTTTGGCTATATTAAAGCTTTCTAATGTCCATGAGCTAGTGTTGCCTTTGAGCCAATTATTTGTTTTCTTTTTTAAAATATCTTTTTCCAATAATACAGATAATGATTCTGGAGTAATATTTTCTTTTGGCTTATTTTCTTGGATTATATTGTCCCATAGTGAATGTAAATTCATTTTTTTATCTACAGTTGGTGCATAAAGAAATACTTCTTTATCATTTCCTCCTTTGTCCTCATCATCTATACAGTGTAATGGTTGATGTATATCTCCCATAAAATGTACCAAAAACATCAATGATTTTTGTTTCTCAAATTGTGAGGCAGATTTATCTTTTAGTGTGCTAATCTCATTTTTCATTTGATCCAAAACACAATCACCATTTACACAATATTTTTCAATTGATTCAACTGTAGGATTTTTTTCAGAAAGTGAAATATCAATAAAATGCCAATTACCAGTTTTAGAACTTTTTTTTAATTTAAAATCATGAGCACAATTAATACTATGATGTTTTATAACGTCAGCACAAACAGCTATTTCATTTAAATGAACAGTATGACCAGTACTATTACCTAATATTTCGTTTATCTTATTTTTTGCATTATTGGTTAAATGATTTTCCGCTATTATTGCTACTGTTTGGTGACCTGATTCCCACCATGCCATAGCAGGTTTTGAAGAAGATACTACTAATAATAAAACTATTGATAGAATAATTTTATTAGATTTATTTAGATGTTTATTCATTGTTACTATCTCCTCAAAAGAAAGTTTACTATTTTAGATACAAGGTAAGTTTTGAATCTAATCATATTATAATTGGACTCAAAATTTTACTATTTTTTAATAAGAATTATCTTAAAAAATTTAATCACAAAAATCAGATAACCTTTTTTCAATACTCTTAATATCATTAATAATATTATCTACCATTGGATTTTTATCAAGTTTGGCAATTAGCTTATAAATTTCTTTGGTATGCTTGATTGCAGAATTAATTATAATTAATTTATCTTGATCACTATCATTTATTGTGATCGTTTCAGAAAAATATTCAGAATTTAATTCTTGTTCAGTTAATCTATTTTTATATAGATTAAGAAATATCTCTCTCTGAAAACTAAAATCTTCTTGTTTGGCAAGGTTATATAATGGCTTCCAACCGATAATACCTCTATTATTTTGATAAAACTGTTCTTGCAAATCATTCATCTCTGATTTTGTTTCTTCAATAAATCTTGACTTTGACCAAGCAAAGATTTGAAACTCTTTAAGAAACCTGACTAGTACAGGATCAACTTTTTTTAATGAAACAATTGAAGAAATAATACCTTTTGTTTTTTTAAACTTAGTTACTAAATCTTTTTGATCGAAACCTTTGTTAAGATAGCTATTATACATCTTACTTAATTGAAAATTATCAATAGAACGTCTTTCATTATTTTCAGAATATTGTAAATCAGCCAACTCTAAATCAGAAATTTCGGAGCTATTTTTTGCTAACTTATAAACAACTAAATAATCGGGTTTATTGATGCTATTTTCTAACATATCTTTTAGTTTTGGTGATTGATTATCAGAATTAATTAATTTAACTGCATAATATCTTCGGTGACCTGATACAAGATAATTATCGTTTGTAATTAAAGCAGGTTGTAACTGAGAATTTGCTATTATATCAGTTGCCAAATCTTCTATTTCTTCAAACTCATATTCATCTCGGATATTACTTCTTAATTTTACATCTTTGAGAAGTATTTGACTAATACTTCCTTTTTCAGCCCGATCTATAAGCTGTTTTAGAGTTTCTTTTTCACTTTCAAGATTAACAACTTTTTCTTTTAATAATTGTTGATCTTGCTGTTGCTTAAAAACTTTACTTTCTAATGATGCTTTTTCTTTTTTTAACAGTTGTAATTCAATAGTATTTGTATATTCTTTTTTACCTATCATAATTTAGGCCTCAATTATTTTTTCTAAAATTTCAAAAGTCAAGTTGTAATAATCCAAAGCAGCATTTGAGTTTTCATCAAATTCAAATATTGGGACTTTGACTGCTTGAGCTTGTTGTACTGCAACCGTTTTTCGAATCTTTGTCTTAAAGGTATTAAATCTTTCACTAACTACTTCAGATATTTGTGTACCAAGATTATTTTTTTCATACATATTAATAAAAATACCTAATATTTTTAGATCAAAGTTGATAATATCATCATTATCTTGTATGCTTTCTATTTCATCCAAAATATTAGTTATTCCTTCTAAACTGAATGGTTGTGGTTCAAAAGGTATAATGCAATAATTGGAAGCATAAAGAGCCATTTCTAAAGATAAATCTAATGAACTAGGTGTATCAATTAAAATAAATTTGTAATCGTGTTTTATTTTTTTTAGTATTTTTTTTAAGATAAATACTGTTTTGGTATCACCTTTATTATTCTTTTTCCATCTTTCAAATTTTAGATGATTTGGTAATAAATAAAGATTATCGTTAATCTGTCTGATAGCATCATTGACAACTTCGGTATTTTCAAAAACATCAGATATAGAGTAATCTTCTTCATTTAGATAAACATCAAAACCTTGTGATAAATTTGACTGACCATCAAGATCTATTACCAATGTTTTGCCTAAATATGAAAATGCCGTTGCCAAGTTGATAACACTAGTTGTTTTACCTACTCCGCCTTTATTTTGACAAATAGAAATAACTTTAGTATTCATATTTTGGATATAGCTATATTTGGCATTAAATTGTAATTGAATTACATGTTTCCATCTAAAAACATTTTCACCTGAATTTGTCTTAGGTACATCAAGATCATGATCTTTAATTCTTTGCAATAATGTTGGTCTAGTTAATTCTAATAACTCTTCAACTTTTTTTGGCTTCATAACTATCCTCAATATATAAATCTAATTTTATGAAATGGTAATCTTTTTACTAATTTAATAAAATTAGTATCATAAAAATAACATTTAATTGAGATTATATAGTTTGTAGCTTTAATATAATGTGATAAGTTATACTAATTCATAAAGTTATAAATAAAAATTAAAAAAGCATAAATACCTATGTATGCTTTTTTAAAATATATATTTAATTTAGCCCCAAAAATTTGTTGACCAAGCTCTTGAGAGATTTTTTATCGTATTGTCTGATTATTCTATAGTCGTCTGGGTAATTCTTTTTTATGAATGATTCAACTTTGCTTTTTGACTTAATTAATTCTTTAATATCTATTTTTTCGTCTGCTAATATATTGATGCTTTCAACGGTTCTTTGATCCTGAATAATACTGGAATGAGTATATTTACTTTCTGGTATAAAATAATTTTCTTTTTGATGTGACGTATTTTGTAATGTATTTTCTATATTGTCGGTTATGTTATTCTCTTCAAGCTCATTTTTGGAGCTAAATTCCAAAACATTTTCTTTATCATCCAAAAAATAAACCTGTTGGCTTAAAGCCAATATTTTATTTTCTAATTGAATATTTTTAGAAAAAAAGCTTTGGCACATTGTTTCGATCTGTGTACAGTGTTCAATCATTGCTTCATTTTGAGATATCAGTGAGTCAATTTTTGTTTCAAGAGCATTATTTTTATATTCAAGTTTTTGAACATAAATATTTGTTTTCTCAATTTCGTATCTAAGTTTTTCATAATATTGAAAAGCTTGTAAGGTAATTTGTTCTATGTGTTTGGAGTCTATCTGTGTATCTTGTAGTGTATCTATTTTTTTAATTAAGCATTGTGCTAAAGCTTCAATGTTTGGGTGTGATTCAATGGGTAAGTCACTATTGTTAAAAGTGGAAATATTATCAATATTTTTTGAATTATAGTATTTAACATCATCAACTGAATTATTACTGCTATCAAAATTTAGTTTATAATCTAAATTATAATCTAATGTGCTATCGTTTGTATTTGTATATTTTTTTGTATTCGCTCTACTATCCAAGCCTACCCAGTTTTTTTTAATAACTGTGGAGATCTCTTGTTTTTTAGCTGTCTTACTCTCATTATGCAACATTTACAATAGTACCTTTTATTGAATCTACAAAATAAATAATACAATTTAAATCAAGTATATCTCAGTGCAATTTGTCACTAAATACAAGTGACAAATTGCACCACCAATAAAAAAGTATTTATGTGCAACTTTGAGTCATTATTAAATCTTTTAAGTATAATTAAAAAATATAATCGAAAAGGTTTACTATGAAAAAAGAAGAAAATGTCTGGGACTATCCAAGACCACCTAAGTTAGAAAAAATTGATGATAACATAAAAATATATTTTAATGGTATAAAAATAGTAGATTCTATCAATGCTTTTAGAGTTTTAGAAACAAGTCATCCCCCTGTCTACTATATCCCTACAGAAGATATTAGAAAGGAATTTTTAAAGACCAATAATCACACAAGCTTTTGTGAATTTAAAGGATTTGCTAAATATTATAATTTAAATGTGGAGGGAAAGGAAGTTACAAATGCAGGATGGTACTATCCTGAGCCTGTCAAGGATTACGAACAAATCAAAGATTATGTTGCTTTTTATCCGCAAAAAATGGATGAATGTTATGTTGATGATGAAAAAATTATTTCTCAACAAAGCAATTTTTATGGAGGATGGATAACCTCAAATATAATTGGCCCATTTAAGGGGCAATCTGGCACAGAGTCTTGGTGAATATCAATATTTTTTGACACGAATTACGTAAATTAAGACAAATGAGGAAACGAATGAAAATCTTATTTGTTTACCAAGCTGAAGCTAGATAAGGAAAATCCGATTTAAATTTTTTACCATCAAACTCAGCTTCTATACTATCATTAGCATTAAGATTACCACTTAGCATTTTTAACTCATCATCAACAGCTTTGTCATCAACTTTTATGCCACTCAGATTTTCAAATGATGTTTTAATGTTCATATTTAATTTTAGATATTTTAACTCTCATAATTTATTAATTGCTCACAAAAATAAACAACTTAGAACGTATTTTTTGGCAATAATGTTATTTCGTTACAAACAGAAATAAAGCCTGTAACCTTGGTTTTAAATAACTGTTAACCGTATCTTATTCAATTGTTTAATATTTATCTATTGCATAAAAGTTGTTCTCATGCTAAATTATATTCTGTTTCAGGGATGCAAATTCCACCGAAACAAAAAGCTTATATCGGAGTGTAGCGCAGCTTGGTAGCGCACCTCGCTTGGGACGAGGGGGTCGTAGGTTCGAATCCTATCACTCCGATACTTTTTTGGAAACCTATATGAGCTTTAAAATAACTCCTTCTTATCAGTCTTATGTAATAGCATTTATAACACTGTTTCTATTTCTAGCTGCAACTAATGTTCAAGGTGGATGGCTATATATTATTGATTCACTACTCGTTAGTTTATTAGTATTTTCGCTTATAAGCCCTATTAGTCAAATAAAAAAGCTTAATATTACTAGAGTCTTTAATAAATCCATTTATGAAGGTGAAAAATTAGAGATACAAGTTGTTATTGATAATAAATCTAATAGAAATGCTTCTTTTCTTGAAATATCTGATACCAAAATAAAAAGAAAGAATGATAAAAACACTACTATAATACCAGAAGAAAAAGCAAAGTTTTTTGTTGAATTAAATTCTAAAGAAATCACGACTTTTAAATATAGTGTAAAGCCTGAGCTTAGAGGTGTATATTTATTTGAAAAATTTATTATCAGTTCTTATGGTGCTTTTGGTTTATTTAAGTTTTCTAAAACTATTAATGTCCATGATGAATTAGTTGTTTTACCTAATTTGACCAATCTAAATTCATTGTTTTTTTCTGCTATTAAAGGTGCAGGTTACAAGTACTCGTCTAAATCACGAAATAACTTAGATGCAACACTTCCATATAATATCAGAGAATATCGAAGAGGAGATAATCGTAAGTTGGTACATTGGCGTAGTACAGCAAGACATAATAAATTAATGGTTAAAGAGTTAGAAAGTGAGCAATCATTAAGTATTCAGATTATTTTGGATACTCAAAAAGGAATGAATACAGGTCTAGGTAAAGAAAGTTCATTTGAGTATTTTATAAAATTTGCTGGTTCTATACTAAAATTATGTATAGAAAAATCTCATCGAGCTGATTTTATTTATTATCAAAATGAAAAAATAAATACTCTTACAGATGAAACATCAATAAGACAGATTTTAGATAATTTAGCACACATTAATAATGATAGTAAAATAAGAGTACGAGAATTACTTAAAGAAAAAGAAATTGACTCAAATAGTGTAATTATTCCTTTTTTCTTAAATCCTGATGAAAAAGACATTGAGCTTTTGTCTGAAATGTATAGAAATAATTACTCCGTTATGCCTATATTTGCTGAAATAAATAGCTTTGACAAAGGTAATTTTCCTATAAAAGATGTTATTGCCAAATGCCCTTTTAAATATATAACTATTAAGCAGGGTGAAAAATTAACTGGAATATAGATTCCAGTTTTTTCTAATCTAGCTTAAATATGCACTGTACATCCAAACAAGTTTTTCTTGCTCTCTAATATAGTCGCTCATCTGACTTGATGTTCCATCATCATTTAATTCATTCGCAAAATTTAAAATTTCTCTCTCTTTAACTAACAAAATTCTGAAAGAATCTAAAATATTACCTACTGTTGAATTTGCATCTGAAAAATTTTTTGCTTCTTTTATTTCTGAGATACTCATATAGTCAGAGTATGTATGAGCTGGTGTAAAACCAAGAGTTAGTATTCTCTCTGCTATTTCATCAACCTTCAGTAAAGCATCACTGTATAGTTCTTCAAATTTTAAATGTAATTCAAAAAATCTATTCCCTTTTATGTTCCAATGAAAACCTCTAACATTCATATAAAAAACTTGATAGTTAGACAACAGATTATTTAATTTGCTTGTTAATTCTTCTGACTTTTGTGTACTTAGACCAATTTGACTTAATTCTTGTGACATAATTTTATTATTGACCCCTTAATTTAGAATAACTCTATTTTTATATTATATCTAAATATAGCTTATGTCAACCTAAAAACTAAAAGTATTTAAAATTTTGAGATCATATTTCTTTATGGCTTTGTTACATAATTTTAAACTGTAAGAGATATAATACCAGATTGTCTTTATCTTGGTTAGTTTTAATAAAAGCAAGTGTAAAACACTGAAACATTTTATTTAGTTTTTTACACCTATACTCAAGTAAAATTTGTTTGCAGTTTTTTGCAAAGAGGTTTGAGACGTAAATCAACTCGAACAAAGTTTTAATTTTGTAAACCAATTTTGAAAAAGTATAATAGTAATATCATTAGTTTGAGATTATAATGAACCAAAAGTAAAATTACTACTAAACCTAAAGAAAACATTTTCTGAAATACTCTTCTTCTACTCATAATAATCAAATATTTTCTAATACTTTTAATAGGGAGTCTAAATTATTGGATAAAATCAAGAGCTATAATATGCACTATACTTTAAATAATAATCTGTATTTAAGACTGTTAAAATATGGTAAGGGTAAATATATATGGAGAGAACAGAGCTGTTAAGTGAATATGCATCATTTCTAAAAAGAAATTATATCAATCAGCTTGAAGAAAAAAATCAAAATTACCTTGATAGATTAGGCGTTCCCATTAGAAGGCTATACACACATGTTTCAGTTGATAAGTTGATGGAAATGAACAAGGATAAGCTTTCCGCTATATTAACTACAATGGAAAAAGTTAGTTTAAATGATAAAGAGCCAGTAACATTATTAGAGCAAGAGCTATTAGAAATACAAAGACTAGCACACGAAAAACTGGAGCCAGGCGGATTATTAAAATTATATGCTGCTCAAAAGCAGGCTCTTTTTAGTTTTATTCCTGAGTTTACCACTGATACAAAAACGATGCAGACTCTTGTTGAAGATATTGAACATACATTCTTGGGATGGCAGGATGCCACAGTTCAAGTATATTTTGAATATCGATCAAAAGTAGAAAGAGAACAAGCTGCTAGTAATGCTAGAGAAGAAACTGCTAATGAATATATAGAAAAACTTCAGGAAGTTAATAAAGAACTTCAAGTTTATCAAGAAAAACTACTCCACTTCCAAAATAAATTGCTTACAGAACAGGAGCAGATACATTCGTTAAATAATGTATTGACTAAGAAGGAAACAGAGTTATTACGTTCTAATGAATCTTTGAACCATTTTGCTAATATGGCTTCTCATGATCTGAAGGAGCCATTGAGAATGGTAAAACAATATGTCCAGTTATTAGCTAGAAGGTATAAAGATAAATTAGATAAAGATGCGGACGAATTTATAAATTATGCTGTTGATGGTGCTACAAGGATGGAGCTTATGATTCAGTCAATTCTTGATTATTCAAAATTGCAAAACCTCGAACGTCCTGTTAAATCTACTAATCTAAATATTGGTTTTAACAAAGCAAAAGAGAACCTTACAATTGCCATTCGTGAAAGTTCAGCAAAAATAATCTGTAAAGAGCTTCCATCGTTGAAAATTAATGAAATTCAAATTATTCAAGTATTTCAAAATTTACTCAGTAATGCTATAAAGTATCGACATCCTAACAGAGCACTCGAAATTCATGTAAATTGTCAGCAGAAAGACAATGAATGGTTCTTTTCTGTAAAAGATAATGGGGTCGGTATAGATTCTGAAAATTTTGAAAGGGTATTTCAGCCTTTTGAAAGGTTACATACATGGAACGAGGTTGAAGGAATTGGTCTTGGGTTATCTTTCTGTAAAAAGATAATAGAACAGTATGGTGGAGATATGTGGGTTGAATCTGAACCTGATATAGGAAGTTCTTTTTTCTTTACCCTATATGAATAATACTAACTCTATACTCAAGTAAAATTGGTTTGCAGATTTTTAACTAAACAAAGGGTTTAACCGACATAGAAGCTTTAGAGATAGGTATTTATAGTTTTAGGAGTATTATACTCAGTAATTCGATATTCTATAAGATACTTAAAATACCTTTCAATGATTTTATTCCTTACTTGCCTGAACTATATCTTTATTTTTATTTGTATAAGCGTCATAAAATAACTCTGTAAATACCATATAGAGGATAATCAGGGTCATTTGATACTGTAGCTGGATCTAAATCGCTTATGAATCCATTCATATATCCATAAGCAATATCATTTAACCGTCATTCCGCATATGCTAATTCAAGATGTAGAATAAAAAGACTCATAGTTAGAACCTAATAGTTTAAGTAGCTCTCTATGATTTTTGTTTATGTTCAAAAATATATTATTATTTTTTCCAATAACAAGTAAGTGTATTCCTTTAAAGAACTGAAACACCCACCGACAACTAGGGTTCTGTATAGGAGTATTTTTTTGATCAGGAAAGGTTTCGTTTTTTTCTTTCAATTCCTTTCTTATTCTGTATTCTAATGCAGAGTAAACCATTAAACAAAC
>JACMQJ010000566.1 GCA_014377055.1 Candidatus Sericytochromatia bacterium | reverse complement strand
TAGAGGAACCCGGTTTTCAGGAGGTCAAAGACAAAGAATCGCATTAGCAAGGACTCTAGTAAGAAAACCAACTTTACTTATTTTAGACGAAGCAACCAATGAACTAGACGAAAACAACGAATATGAGATTATCGAAAATTTGATAAAATTAAAGGACTCAATGACTATTTTTATAATAACTCACCGCCCTTCAACTATTAAAATGTCCGATCAGTCATTTTATTTAAAAAACGGAAAAATAACAAATGTTGTTTTTAGTAAATAAAATTATTAAATGAAGTTTGTTCAACAAATAATAAATAGTTTTCAGTCTTCTGAAAAAACGTTGGTTTTTATCAATTTCAAACCTGTTAATGAGGCATATGGAGGAGGGAATCAATTCGTCAATAATTTATGCGCTTATTTAGCCAAATTTGATACTATTAAAATTACTTATAAGCTTAAGCAAAATATTGACATTTATTTGATTATTGATATCAGAAAAGGAGAATATAAAGCCTATACATTTGATCAGATTTACGCACATAAAATAAAAAATAAAAAAGGGATTATCATTTGTAGAGTTAATGATTCAGATATCACTAGAGAGAATAAAATACGAGAAGAGGCCATTCTAGAAAATATTGACAAAATTGATCATTTTGTTTTTAACAGCTTATTTATTAAATCATATTACTTCAATAAATACCCTGCCTTTAATGCAACCAAAAATTCTGTAATATTTAACACCGCGAATCCAAAATATTTCTATCCTACTAACAATAGAAAATTATCTTCTTCAAAAATAAAAATTGTTACACATCACTGGTCAGATAACACTAACAAGGGATATAAGTTCTATTATGAGTTGTTTAATTATTGTAAAACACAAGAAAACATTGAATTTGTTTTTATTGGGAGGAAATTCAACGACAATTATATTTTTGATTCAAACAATGTACCGATAACAGGCCCCTTCAAAGAGAAAGAGTTAGGAGAAAAACTTCAGGAATGTGATTTATACATTAGTGCCTCAATTTACGATGCTGGCCCCATGCATGTTTTTGAGGCTTTAGCTTGTGGTTTACCAATCTTGTATATCGAACATGAAGGTGGTGGAAAAGATATTTGTGAACTAGCTACTGAAAAAGTTGGTGAAGCTTTTTTAGATTTTGAGGATTTAATCCAAAAAATGCAACTAATTATCGATAACTATGATACCTATACCAACAACATCCATAAAAACATCCATTTATATAATTCTGACTTATGCTATAGTAAGTTTTATGATTTAATTATGGAACTAAGCAATTCTTAATTTTACAATTATTATAAATTTCAAGTATCATCAGATTACTTTATTTTATATACTTATTAAAAATAAAATTTATTTAGCAGTGAAGATATCATTTGTCGGGGGTGGCAAAACCATTTCTTAAAAGCTTAATTTTAACAGGGTCAAATATTAGGTATATCCCCAGTTATGACTTATTTTTCATTAATTACGAGCTCTTAAAATATGAAATCAATAATTTTTAAAATAATTGGCAAATTTGG
>JACMQJ010000565.1 GCA_014377055.1 Candidatus Sericytochromatia bacterium | reverse complement strand
GCAAGTATTGAACGTAAACCAGTAATTAAAAATTCTCTTGCTATTATTATAACAACACTCCAACCTGGGATTAAACGCCATTCAATCAAAGCTATCAATGCAGCAGTAATTAATAATTTGTCAGCTAATGGATCTAATAACTTGCCAGCATTAGTGGTCTGATTCCATTTACGTGCCAGGTATCCATCAAGAAAATCTGTGGAAGCCGCAATAACAAAAATAATACCTGATATTAATAATGTATCAGGATGAGAAGATTTCCAATTTCCAGATGTATTTGTGTTAAAAGCAAATAAACAAAAAATAGGTATTAGTAGTATTCTTGCAAGAGTTAGTATATTTGGAATTGTCATTATACAATCTTACACTAACTCTCCGAAAGTGTCATAAGTGCGAACTTTATTTATTTTTATATTGACGATATCACCAGGTTGAGCATCACCTTTTACAGTGGTAAAACCATCAATTTCGGGAGCATCACGATAAGTTCTACCATAAATCTGACCTTTTTCGGGTATACAGCCTTCAACAAACATAGGTAAAGTTTTACCCATTAATAACTTATTATTTTCTTCAACTATTGCTTGTTGAATAATCATTAACTCTTTTCTACGTTTTACTTTAGTTTTATGAGCTACTTGATTTTCCATCTGACCACCAGGTGTTCCATCTTCTTTGGAATAAGTAAATACTCCAAGATGTTCAAACTTATGTCTTTTGACAAAATCACAAAGATGATCAAATTGTTCGTCAGTTTCATTAGGAAAGCCAACGATAAAAGTTGTTCTCAAAACTAAATCAGGAATAGTTTTTCTCATTCTACTGAGCAAATCTTCAATTTTTTCTTCATTAAAAGGTCTTTTCATTGATTTTAAAACGTCAGTTTGGCTATGTTGAAGAGGCATATCAATATATGATAATATTTTTTCTTCCTTAGCAATCAATTCAAGTAATTCTTGAGTAATAGTGCCAGGATATGTATATAGTAATCTATAATATGGACTATCAGGTATTTTTACTAGTTCTTTTAATAAGGCTGTAATATCGTTATTTTTGCGATCAGCAGTATCATGACCATAAGCAGTTAAATCTTGACCAACCAAAACAACTTCTTTGACACCATTATTAGCCATTTCTGTTATTTCTTGTACTATCGAAGAAATAGGACGGCTACGATTTTTTCCTCTTAATTTTGGAATAATACAAAATGTACAAGGATGATCGCAACCCTCTGATATTTTTACATAAGAATAAGTGGCAAAGCTTGTACTATATCTAGGTACTTCAAATTCAGCTGAAAAATAATCAAGTAACTTTTCATTTTTTCTGACATAACCAGTTACACCATCAAGAACATTAACAATATTGGTTATTTCATTTGTACCAATAAATGCACTTACCTCAGGCATTTGCTTTTCTATATCACCTCTAAATCTCTCCAGTAGACATCCAGCCATAATAACTTTTTTGCCTGTCGCTGCAGTTTCTAAAACTGTTCTTACTGACTCTCTTTGTGAGGCATCAATAAAGCCACAAGTATTAATCAGTACAACATCAGCATCTGATTCATCATGAGTTATAACATAACCTGAGTTATTGATTAGTCCCATCATTACCTCAGTATCAACAAGGTTTTTAGGACACCCAAGGCTTATTACGCCTACTTTAGTTAAAGGATTATTAGCCATCTTATTTTATTATAGATTCCTACTTAACAGCTCCAACAGTTACAATATCACCTAGTGGTTGCTGATCCGCAGATGAGATTGTTGTTGATAAATTTCTTTTTAATGTATTATTTGCAGGATCTATCAATGAGAGTGTTAAACCTGATGAATTGGTTACATAAATCACATCATCTTTTGATGATAAAGTACCTACAGCAACTCCAACAGGATTGTATGAATCTCTTCCTTGTGAGCTTTGTGTAAGTGGTATATTTTTAATTAATCTAGCTGTTTTAACATCTATTACTGATACAACTGAAGCATTATAGCCAGCAACATAAAGTGTTTCTGTTCCTGTATTTGGGTTTTTGTAAATAGTCATATTTCTAGGGCCTACTTGATTTGAGCCTACAAGTTGATTATCTTTTAGTGATATAGTTTGTGATAAGCTATTTCCTTGAGCATTGACAACTAAGACACTATCAGCCGAATTATTAGCAATATATACATTACCTGCTAAATCAATGGCTAAACCTTCAAGATTAGTAATACCATTAGCACCTGTATTGTTAGATGTCGGACTCAATGAAATTTGGTTTCTGCTGAAATTATTACCAGTTCTAGTAAGGATTAGTAACTGTGCATTTGTACTATCTGTAACATATATTTTGCTACCATCTGGACTTACCACCATTCTTTTTGGAGTTGCACCTTGAAGACTAAGAACTTTTGTAATTCTTGGGGAAGCACTTTTGTTACTTGTATCTAATACCAATATTTTGCTATCACCTTCATAAGCTACATAAGCCTCTGAGATGGTTGGATTTGGATTAAAAGCTATTCCGACAGGTCTAACACCACTTCCTATGGAGTTAAGTTGTTGAAATGTGTCATTATCTCTTCTTAAGAAGACTGATACTGTTCCACTTCCTGAATTGGTAACTAAAACAAGTCTTCTATCATTACTTACAGCAATACTAGTTGGTTTTTGGTCAGTTTGTAATGATTGTGTAACTCTATTTGTTTGCATATCTAATACATCAACACGATCTTTATTTGGTACAACTAAGAATGCAGTTGATTTAACTTCAAGAACACCAGCTATGGCATTTGTTTCACTACCACCTATATGTGGTCTATCACAACTAGCTAAGCTTACAGTTACCAAGCTTAAGATAAATAACCCAAGTATAGATTTTTTAATTTTATTACTTACTTCTGACATACATTCCTCCGCACTTATTATGTGACTACTAAGATTTACATTTTACAATCTGACTATATGGACGGATTATATTATATCACTCCAATACCATAGAAAGAATAGAATTATAACATTAAAATTATAACATTAAAGAATTATTATTTCTATAACTTTTTATTATATTTATTAACCTAAAGATAAATTATACTTAACCATTATATTTAGTTATTTACTAACCTTGCCAAAACTACAAACAAAAGTTGGCTCTTTTAATTGGTTCAATCTTCTAGCTATATTTTTTGGAGAATATACGCTTATACCACCATTACTATCATGTTATTTTCCAAAATAAACAACGGTAATAGACCATTTATTTCTACTGCTGATGGTAGGTGTTGTATTTAGAACACTTGAAACAGAAGCAACCTTATTTTTATCTTCTAGCTTAATTATTAGTTACATTTGGTTGCTTTACATCAAATGCAAGTTTTATTGGCTCTAGTGCTTGAGTTCCAACTTTTT
>JACMQJ010000564.1 GCA_014377055.1 Candidatus Sericytochromatia bacterium | reverse complement strand
GCTAGCTATCTATATTTAACAATGGCATTGGTAGCTATTGGTCAAGGTTTGAGTTCACCTAATATTAGTGCTTTAGTTTCCAATCTTGCAGATAACTCTATGCAAGGTGAAATATTGGGTATAAATCAGTCTATACAAGCCTTAGCTCAAGCAATACCTCCAATCGTTGGTGGTTTGACTGTTTCACAACATTTAAATTTACCAATAACTTTGGCCTCGATAGTTGTTTTGGTTGCTTGGTTAGTATTTTTATTTGTTTTTAATAAAAATACTTCAAAATCTGAGTCAGAAAATCAAACGAAAGCCCTTTAGTCTTAACAACTATTTAAAAAATGTAGAAACTTTTTTCATATTTACCCTAACTTTATAAAATAATAAGTAGATAATTATAATTTAAAAAAACTAAAATACATATTTTTTTGAGTTATTAAAAAAATAATAAATAGATGTTTTTTAAATTAAATAAAAATATTTGTTGTGATGCTATAATTCAGTTTGCATTTACCAACTTGTTTAATATAACTAATCATTAAGGAGAAAAAATCATAACTATGAAAATTATTTGGACAAAAATAGACGAAGCTCCAGCATTGGCAACTTACGCTTTATTACCTATAGTAAAATCATACACAAAAGGAACAGGAATTGATGTTGAAATAAGTGATATTTCGCTAGCAGCAAGAATAATTTCTAATTTTCCCGATAATCTTACAGAGGAACAGAAGATTCCTGATCATTTGGCTGAACTTGGTAAAATGGTAAAAACGCCCGAAGCTAATATAATAAAACTACCTAATATTAGTGCTTCTATTCCACAGTTACAAGAAGCCATTAAAGAACTACAAGGAAAAGGATATAATATACCTAATTATCCTGAAGAACCTAAAAATGATGCTGAAAAAGCTCTTAAGTCAAGATTTTCAAATGTACTTGGTTCATCAGTTAATCCTGTATTACGTGAAGGTAACTCGGATCGTCGAGCATCTGCATCTGTAAAAAAGTTTTCTCAAAAAAATCCTCATAGAATGATGAAGGCATGGCCAGAATCAGGATCTAAAGCACAAGTTGTTCACATGAAAGAAAAAGACTTTTTTGGAACTGAAAAATCATTAACTCTTGATAAAGCCTGTAATGTTAAAATTGAATTTGTTGCAAATGATGGAAATGTAACTATTCTAAAAGATAAATTATCGCTCCAAAATGCCGAAGTTATTGATACTGCTGTCATGAATGTATCTGCTTTACGCAATTTTTATTCTGAACAAATTGATATAGCAAAAAAAGAAGGTTTATTACTTTCACTTCATTTAAAAGCAACAATGATGAAAGTTTCTGACCCAATTATGTTTGGTCATGCTGTATCTGTTTATTATAAAGATGCTCTTGACAAACATGCAAATATTCTTAAAGAAATAGGAGCTAATGTTAACAATGGTATAGCTGACGTTATCGAAAAACTTGATCGTCTTCCTGCTGATAAAAAATCTGAAATCGAAGCTGATATTGCTGCTGTCTATCAAAAAAATCCAGCTCTTGCTATGGTTGATTCAAGAAAAGGTATAACCAATCTACATGTACCAAATAATATTATAGTTGATGCCTCAATGCCTAATGTTGTTCGTGACGGTGGAAAAATGTGGAATAATGATGACCAGCTACAAGATACAATCGCAATGATTCCTGATCGCAGTTATGCAACTATGTATAATGAGATTATTGAAAATGCAAAACAACATGGTCAATTTGATCCTGCCACTATGGGAAGTGTTTCTAACGTTGGATTAATGGCTCAAAAAGCTGAAGAATATGGCTCTCATGATAAAACTTTTGAAGCTCATGCTGAGGGCAAAATACGTGTTGTTGATGACTCAGGTAAGACTCTTCTTGAGCAAAATGTTGAAAACGGTGATATTTTTAGAATGTGTCAAACCAAAGATGCACCTATCAAAGACTGGGTAGGATTAGCAGTAAAAAGAGCAAAAGTTTCTGGAACACCAGCAATTTTTTGGCTTGATGAAAAAAGAGGACATGATGCAGAGATTATCAAAAAAGTTAATAAATATCTAGCTGATCATGATACAAATGGTCTTGAAATAAAGATAATGGATCCTGTTTCAGCAATGAGATTTTCGTTAGAAAGAATACGCAAGGGGCAAGACACAATCTCTGTAACAGGTAATGTTTTACGTGATTATTTAACGGATTTATTCCCAATACTTGAATTAGGAACAAGTGCTAGAATGTTATCAATAGTTCCTCTTCTAAATGGTGGCGGTTTGTTTGAAACTGGAGCTGGTGGGTCTGCACCAAAACACGTTGAACAATTTGTAAAAGAAGGACATATAAGATGGGATTCACTTGGTGAATATTGTGCTCTTGTTCCTTCATTTGAACAAATTGCCGATAAAAGTGGCAACAAAAAAGCTTCCCTACTTGCAGAAACGTTAGAAACAGCTATTGGCAAATATCTGGAAAATCAGAAAGCTCCTTCACGTAAAGTTAATCAAATAGATAATAGAGGAAGCTCATTTTATCTTGCGATGTATTGGGCTCAAGCCCTTTCTGAACAAAATAAAGATGCCGAATTAAAAGATCGTTTTACAACTATTGCTCAAAATCTAAGTGAAAATGAAGCAAAAATCAATGAAGAACTTTTAAGTGTTCAAGGTAAGCATGTTGATTTGGATGGTTACTATATGCCTGAT
>JACMQJ010000563.1 GCA_014377055.1 Candidatus Sericytochromatia bacterium | reverse complement strand
GGTTTCTGAAAAAGAACATGGTGCCGATTTATATTCTAGCGAAATGAAATTAACCCCTTTAGGAAATGGAACTTATAGAGCGAATGGTCAAAAATATTATATTGGTAATGCCAATGAAGCTGGTATTGTTTCAACTTTTGGAAAAATGTCTGATAGCGGTGATTTTGTTTTTTTTGCAGCTGAATCAAAAAATGAAAATTTTGAATGTGTTCAAAATGTAGTTAATTCACAAAGTTATGTTGCTGAATTTTTCCTAAATGACTATCCGATAAATGAATCAGATATATTATCCAAAGGAACAGAAGCTTGGGATACCTCACTTAATACAATAAATATTTGCAAATATAATCTTGGTTGGGGAGCTATAGGTATATGTACACATGCTTTTTATGAAGCAATTAACCATGCTGCTAACAGAAGCTTATTTAATCATTATGTAACAGATTTTCCTCATATACAACATTTATTAACAGATGCCTATATACGACTTATTGCTATGAAACTTTTTACATCTAGGGGATCAGATTATATGCGTGCAGCCTCCGAAAACGATAAACGCTATTTACTGTATAATCCAATGGTAAAAATGAAAGTAACAACTCAAGGTGAAGAAGTAATTAATCTGTTATGGGATGTTATAGCTGCAAAAGGCTTTGAAAAGAGTATGTTTTTTGAAATGGCAGCACGTGACATAAGAGGATTGCCAAAACTTGAGGGAACAGTACATGTAAATATGGCGTTAATTATTAAATTTATGGCGAATTACTTTTTCTTTCCCGATAAATTTCCTGAAATTATAAAAAGAGATGAATTAGGAAATGATGATTTTCTTTTTAATCAAGGTGCTACAAAAGGTTTGGGCAAAATACGTTTTCATGATTATAACATTGCTTATAATAGTGTAGATTTGCCAAATTTAAATGTCTTTAAAGAACAGATATTAATTTTTAAAGAATTTCTTTTTACAGCTCGACCTAGCGAAGAACAAACAAAAGATTTTGATTTTTTATTAAATTTGGGTGAGATTTTTACCTTGGTTGTTTATGGTCAACTTATTATTGAGAATGCCAAAATTTATAATATTGAAGATGATGTTCTTGACCAAATATTTAATTTTATGATTAGAGATTTTTCAAAGTTTGCTTTACAAATATATTCAAAACCAAGTAGTACCGAAGCACAGATGCAACTTAGTTTAAAAATGATTAAAAAACCTATAGTTAATGTTGAACGTTTTGATAAAATATGGAAAAAATACGTTTATGATTTGAAAGATACGTATCAGATGAATGAATAAAAATAAAGAAAAAAGTACTCTTTAAGATAATAAATTTTTCACTAAGCTTAATCATAAAATAACCTTAACTTCTTATTAAGCCATTACTTTTTATCCAGTGATAGGTGTATAATTTCTATATAGGACAAAATTGTCTGGTATAACAATCAGACTAAGGATTGTATTTATGAAAGTATCTGCTTTACAAGAATATGGATTAAGATGTCTGCTTCAACTAGCTAAAAACGGTAGTGCAGGCCCAGTTTCTGCTGAAGAAATTTCTAAAAAAGAATTATTATCCTCAGCGTATGTAGAAAAGATACTACAAAAACTAGCTAAAGCTGGTTTTGTAAAAAGTATTAGAGGTACAAAAGGTGGCTATATACTAATTTCTTTACCAGAAGATATAAGTATCGGTCATTTGATGAGAGTTGTTGATGGATCTCCTATTTCTGAATTATGTGCACATTTTTCAGGTCATAGTGAAGAATGTACTCATATAAGTGGTTGTGGTATCAGACCTCTTTGGGCAAATATTTATAAATATATTTATGATGTCTTAGATAAAACAAGTCTTCGTGATCTAATGAAAGAAGAAAGAAATACAGCTCTGGTAATAGAAGAAAAATTTATGCGTTCTCTTGAAAATATGGTGAGAACTTAGTTTGTTAATAAAGGGATTTGGGGGATAAAATGTCTGAAGATTTTTTAGTAATAGAAGATTTACATGTAAGTGTTGAAAGTAAAGAAATTTTAAAAGGTGTCAATCTTAGAATTGGTAAGGGTGAAGTACACGCTTTAATGGGACCTAATGGTTCTGGTAAAAGTACTTTATCGAATGCAATTATGGGACATCCAAAATATAGAATAACTCAAGGTTCTATCTATTTTAAAGGTGAAAATATTGTTGATATGACACCAGATGAAAAAGCTAGAAAAGGAATATTTTTGGCATTTCAATACCCACTTTCAATACCAGGAGTTAGAATATTTAGTTTTTTGAAAAATATGATGTCAGCAGTACATGGCAAAGAAATTTCAGTTGCCGAGTTTAGAAAAGTTCTTAAAGAAAAAATGAGTTTACTAGGTATTAAGCAGTCATTTATCAAAAGATACCTTAATGATGGTTTTTCTGGTGGTGAAAAGAAAAGAAATGAAATCTTACAGATGGCATTATTTGAACCAAAATTAGCTTTATTAGATGAAACCGATTCAGGTCTTGATGTTACAGCTCTAAAAGTTGTTTGTGAAAGTATCAATAAAATCATCAATCCTGAAATGTCAACCATAATTATTACTCATTACAAAAGAATGCTTGAATATGTTAGACCTCAGTTTGTTCATATAATTATGGATGGGAGAATAGTTAAGTCAGGTGGAGAAGAATTAGTAGAAATAATTGATTCACAAGGCTATGATTGGTTGAAGCAAGAAGCTCTTGCAACTAGTGCATTATAAATAAATCAGGAGAAAATTTTATGACAGTTGTTCAAAACGTTGGAATAGACGATTACAAATATGGTTTTCATGATTCAGAAGAAAACTACGCTTACAAAGCCAAAAAAGGTTTAAATAAAGAGATTGTGCAAGAAATCTCTGTCAAGATGAAAAATGAACCTCAATGGATGACAGATTTTAGAATGAAATCTTTAGAGATTTTTAGAAGTAAACCTATGCCTGATTGGGGCAGCACTGAAATGTTGAGTGATCTTGACTTTGAGAATATTCATTATTATGTTAGATCAGCTGAAAAACAAGGCAGAAATTGGGAAGATGTTCCAGAAGAAATTAAAAAAACCTTTGATAGACTTGGTATTCCAGAAGCTGAAAGAAAGTTTTTGGCTGGTGTGACTGCTCAATATGAGTCAGATGTTGTTTATCATAGTATTAGAGAAGATTTAACCAAATTAGGCGTTATTTTTACTGATATGGATACAGCTCTTAGAGAATATCCTGATTTAGTAAAAAAATATTTTGGGACAATTATTCCACCAACTGATAACAAATTTGCAGCTCTAAATTCGGCTGTTTGGAGTGGAGGAAGTTTTGTTTGGATTCCACCTGGAGTTAAAGTTGAAATTCCTTTACAAGCATACTTTAGAATTAATACAGAAAATATGGGACAGTTTGAAAGAACATTAATTATTGCTGAACCAGGAAGCTCAGTTCATTATATTGAAGGATGTACAGCTCCTACATATAGTAGTGACTCATTACATTCAGCAGTTGTTGAATTAATAGCAATGGAAGGTGCAAAGATCAGATATACAACAATTCAAAACTGGTCAAATAATGTTTATAACTTAGTTACCAAACGTGCTTATGCTTATAAAAATGCCACAGTAGAATGGATTGATGGTAATCTTGGTTCAAAACTTACAATGAAATATCCTGCTGTCCATTTACTTGGTGAAGGTGCAAGAGGTGAAATTTTATCTATTGCTATGTCAAGTACAAATCAACATCAAGATGCAGGTGCAAAAATTATTCATGCAGCCCCTAATACATCATCATTAATAACCTCAAAATCTATTTCAAAGAATAATGGACGTGGTACTTATAGAGGTTTAATCAAAATTTTACCTGGTGCTATTAATTCAAAAAGTCACGTGGTTTGTGATGCACTTATTCTTGATGAATCAGCTAGATCTGATACATATCCAACTATGCAAGTTGAAGAGCAAGAAGGTGTAACAGTAGAACATGAAGCAACTGTTAGTAAAGTAGGTGAAGAACAAATGTTTTACTTAATGAGTAGAGGTTTGACCGAAGTTGCTGCCAAAACAATGATTGTTAATGGATTTGTTGAACCATTCACCAAAGAATTACCAATGGAATATGCAGTTGAATTAAATAGATTAATACAGATGGAAATGGAAGGATCAGTAGGATAACATTTTATAAAATGATTTATCGTATTGTATGGGTGTATTGCATACACCCATACAATACAATAAATCAAAAAATTGTAAGATAAATCCGAAAAAAGATCATGGGAGAAATAAAGATGACAGTTGAAAATATAAGAGGTGTTTCTCAAGCAGCCTTTGAAATAGTTTTAAAAGCTCAACCAACTTGGTTAAAAGATTATAAACGTAGTGCTTGGGATGTTTTTAATAATATGACTTTGAATGGGAAAAGAGAAAAATTTTCCGAAGTTATTGAAAGCCTAGAAATTGAAAATAAAAATCTAATAAATACATTGTCTGAACCAGTAAATATGGAAGAATTTAGAAATCAATGGGGCGACTTAGATGGTTGTTTTGTTAGTAATGGATCAACATTTTTGAATGAAGAATTAGCTAAAAAAGGTGTAATTTTAAAATCATTAAAATTAGCTTTAACTGAAAATGAAGACCTTGTCAAACAATATCTAACTAAGAATAATTTGACAGCAAAAGATTCAAGATTTACAGCTCTAGCTGAAGCTTTGTGGACTGATGGCGTTTTTATGTATGTTCCAAAAGATACAGAAGTTTCTTTACCAATTCATTTGTTAAAATGGACAGATAAAGGTAATGGTCAAAATTATTATAAAACTTTGATTGTAGTTGAAGAAGGAAGCAAAGTTCTTTTAATTGATGAATTTAATTCTGAAAATACAAATGAGTTTTTCTTAGTTGACGGTGTTAATGAAATACATGTCAAGGATAATGCTAACGTTACTTATATTCATCTACAAAACTTAGATTATAATGCCTTTAATTTTTCATTACAAAAAGCAATATTGGGCAAAGGCTCAGAGTTATTAATGTTATCTCTTTCAATGGGAGCACAATTTAGCTATGAAAATATCAGAACTTATATGGAAAAATCTGGTAGTAATGCTGAAATATTAGGCTTAGTAATTGGCGAAAAAGAACAGGTTTTTCAACATGAAACCTTACAATATCATCCAAGCCCGTCAGCTCAAAGTAATTTACATTTTGAAGTAATGTTAAAAGATAAAGCTGAATCAGCTCATAATGGTTTTGTTCAAATTGAAAAACAAGCACAAAAGACGGATGCTAGACAATTAATCAGAAATTTATTATTAAGTAGAAAAGCTAAAGCTGAAGCTATACCTAATCTTGAGATATTAGCTGATGATGTTAAATGTGCTCATGGTGTTTCACTTGGCCCAGTTAATCCAGAAGAATTATTTTATCTTGAATCAAGAGGATTTAATCCAGAACAATCTTCTAACTTTATTATTGAAGGAACTATTGAGAGTATTATGAATAAGCTCGCAAAAAAGACTAATGATGAAGATGATGAAGATGTAGCTGAGGAAAACTATTTTGATGAAACTGCCACTCTTGCAACCCGTGTTAGAGATTACGTATTAGATAATTTAGCTAAGAGAGAAGTAAAATAATGTCTGAAATAGTAACTTTTGGAAAAATTTCAGAAATTGAAGCGAATAAACTTCTTGTAAAACGATTTGGTAGAAAGCGTATTGCTGTTTGTAGTTTTGAAGATAAATTTTATGCTTTTAAAGACTCATGTACTCATGATGGTGGTACTTTTGATCAAGAAACTGTTTGTGGAAAAGTTATCGAATGTCCTAGACATGGAGCAAAATTTGACATAACCAATGGTCATGTTTTGTCTGCTCCTGCTTATAGCTCACTTGAAACATATCCTGTCACTGTTGTTGGTGATGAAATAAAAATTGAATTGGAATAAAAATTAATAAACTTTGTAATTAAGGAAATAAGTTTTTATAAATTATGATTAAAACAATGGAAAAGACTGATATTAAAAGCTCAGTCAATGAAATAAGAAAAGACTTCCCAATTTTAAATAGAAAAGTAAATGGTCGTCCTTTGGTGTATTTTGATAATGCAGCAACATCTCAAAAACCTTCATCGGTAATTAACGAGATGAGAAGATATTTTGAAGAATATAATGCTAATGTGCATAGAGTTGGTCATGCTCTAGGTCAAGAAGCTTCTTTGGCTTACGAACAAGCAAGAGAAAAAATAGCATTATTTATGAATGCTAAGTCTTCAAAAGAGATCATTTTTACTGCAAATGCCACAGAGTCTGTAAATTTGGTAGCTTGGACATGGGGAAGAGATAATATTAAAGAAAATGATGAAATAATAGTTAGTATTATGGAGCATCATTCCAATTTTATTTGTTGGCAACAATTAGCCAAAGAAAAAAAAGCTATTCTAAAAATAGTTGATATTACTGATTCTTATGAATTAGATATGCAACAATTTGAGCAAATGCTTTCAGATAAAACTAAATTAGTTGCGATAACGTCAATGTCCAATGTTTTGGGGACAATTAATCCTGTAAAAAAAATAGCTGAATTAACTCATAAATATGGTGCAAAAATACTTGTAGATGCTTCACAATCAGTTGTACAGATGAAAACAGATGTTCAAGATTTTGACTGTGACTGGCTAGTTTTTACAGGTCACAAAATATGTGGCCCAACAGGTATTGGTGTATTGTATGGTAAATATGATATTTTAAAAGAAATGCCTCCTTTTATGATGGGTGGAGGAATGATAACTACCGTTTCTATTGCTGACTCTGAATGGGAAATGCCACCACAAAGATTTGAAGCAGGTACACCAAGAATATCAGAAGCAATTGGTCTTGGTATTGCTATTGATTATATAAATAACTTGGGTGTTGATAATATCAGAGCTTATGAAGAAGAACTCACTTCGTATATGATTAAACAATTACTTGAAATAGAAGGTCTAACTATCTATGGACCTCTTGATATGGAAAAAAGAGGTGCAACTATCGCATTTTCTATCAAAGGTATACACCCACATGATCTAGGAACTTTACTTGATGAGCTTGGAATAGCAATAAGAATTGGTCATCATTGTGCAATGCCCCTTCATCAGAGATTAGCAGTCGATAAGACTATGAGAGCTAGTTTATATTTTTATAATACTTTTGAAGAAATTGATTATTTTATTCAGTCATTAAAAAAATCTGTTAAAATTTTTCAGAAGTTTTTATAAGGTAAAGGGTTGTAAGATAGATGATAAAATTACAAAGTATAGATCAAATACAAGACGAAATAATAGAAGAATTTGAAGAATTTTCTGATTGGGAAGAAAAATACTCTTATCTAATCGAGCAGGGCGTTGAATTGCCTAAAATTGATGCAAACTGTAAAGTTAAAGATAACTTGGTGATGGGTTGTCAATCACAAGTATGGCTTATTCCTGACTATGACAAAAAAAATCAGGTGATGCTTTTTAAAGCTGATAGTGATTCAATGATCGTTAAAGGTCTTATCAGCTTGCTTCTAAGAATGTATTCAGAACAAAAACCAGAAGATATTTTGTCTACCGAATTGTATGTTTTTGAACAAATAGGTTTAAAAGGACATCTCTCACCATCAAGAGCAAATGGTCTTTCAGCCATGATCAGAGATATAAAGAAATTTAGTTTCGCATTTAATAATAACAGTAATAATTAGGAGAAAAATATATGGCTACAGTAGAAGAAGTAAAACAAGCTTTGAGAACGATAGTAGATCCTGAAATACATTTAAATATTATGGATCTTGGCTTGATCTATGGTGTCGAAATAATAGAAGATAAATATGTAAAAGTTGATATGACTCTTACTAGTCCTATGTGTCCTTTTGGACCTCAATTAATTGCTGAAGTTCCAAAAGCAATTAAAGAAAAGATACCAAGTATCGAAAAAACAGATGTTAATCTTGTCTGGATTCCAAATTGGGATCCAAAAACTATGGCAACTGAGGATGTAAAAATGGAATTGGGTATTTTCGATGATTTAGATGAAGATGATGAGTAATTATCTCATTATGAGAAAACTTACATTTAATTACAAAAGTGTGATATTGTTGTGAAATCTGTGTTTAGACAATAAAAATTTAGCTATTCTTGATAAATAAATAGTAATCTTAAATAAAATAAAAAATTTATTTAGAATAGTAAAATTTGATATGATAAAAAAAATTATTGAAAAAATATTTTCTACTCCTGCTCAAGCATTAGAAGCAGTTATTGAGGATACTGAAAAAGTTGTTAAATCAATCTCAGAACAAAAACCAATCAAAAAGATAGAAGAATATTGGAATACTTTGGGACCAGGCTTGATTACTGGAGCATCTGATGATGATCCATCTGGTATAGCAACATATTCACAAACTGGTGCACAATATGGATTTCAGCTAATTTGGTTAGCTTTATTTACCTTTCCATTAATGGCAATAGTGCAAGAAATGTGTGCTAGGATTGGTTTAGTTTCAGGTAGAGGTCTAGCCTCTAATATCAGGATTCATTATCCTGAATGGGTTCTTTATACTTGTACTCTATTACTATTTATAGCAAATACTTTTAATATTGGTGCTGATCTTGGAGCTATGGCAAAAGCCACACAGCTACTTTTTCCACAAATTAACTTTTCTCTTTTAGTTATTTCATTTACTTTGATATGCTTAGGTCTACAAATTTTTACTACTTATGCAGTTTATTCAAAGTATCTTAAATGGCTGACAATGACTTTATTAGCTTATGTTGTTACAGCTTTTTTTGTTAAAATAGATTGGTTTGATGTTATAAAACATACTTTAATACCAAATTTAAGCTTTTCAAAAGATCAAATAATATTAATCTGTGCTATCTTAGGAACTACAATTTCACCATATTTATTTTTTTGGCAAACTTCACAGGAAGTAGAAGAAGATATTCTCAAAGGCAAAACAACCGTCAAGCTAAGGCAAGGAGCAACAGATCAAGAAATAAAGCAAATGAAGAAAGATGTTTGGTCAGGTATGTTTTTATCTAATTTAGTGATGTTTTTTATTATTGCTACCTGTTCAGCAACACTCTTTGCAGAAGGAAAAACAGATATCCAAACTGCTGCAGATGCTGCCAAAGCTCTTAAGCCATTGGCTGGAGAAAGTGCATACTTATTATTTGCCGTTGGTATTATTGGCACTGGGTTTTTGGCAATCCCAGTACTTTCTGGATCATCATCTTATGCAATATCTGAAAGTTTTGGTTGGAAGAATGGATTATTTCTTAAATTAAAAGATGCTTACCCTTTTTATGGTGTAATTATCGTTTCAATGATTATCGGCTTAACACTAAATTTTATTGGTTTAGATCCGATAAAAGCTCTTATTTATTCTGCTGTAGCAAACGGAGTTGTTGCACCACCAGTTTTAATTCTAATATTATTAATAAGTAATAATAAAAATATTATGGGCGAACGAACAAATGGTAAATTTACTAATATTTTAGGTTGGATAATTACTCTTATTATGACAGCTGCTGGGATTGCAGCTATTATATCACTATTTAAGTAAATAAAACTGAATGTGTTTATTCTTGTTATATTTTTTTGTATTTTGAACCAAAACCAAAATATCCGACTATTGACTTTATCAAAGCTGATTTTATGTCACTTTTCGTAAATGTAAGCTTTTGTTCTTTAATATATCTAGTTCCAACTACCTGAATTAAAGTTGTAGCTACAGTCAATAAAATTATCCATAAAGGACTATATTTTGTAAGAACACTTCTTTTGTATTCCTTATTTTTTATCATCATACTATTGTTCCTCAATCAAAACTAAATATTGTTTTAAGATACCTTAACAAACTAAATAGCTTTTTTGCTTAAAAATATCTAGTAAATATATTGTTTTATATGGTTTTTAATCCTCTTAATATTGTGTGTCATTTAAGTTAAGTTATGTCAAATTTACTTTTATATCAAAAAAAGGAATAGGAAACAGGTTATTTATATGTTATACTTCGTTTAAATTTTTTTAAAGTTTTAGGTAAAACTATATATGGTTGATGCGTTTACAATGCTTGCGACTGTAGTGGTAGGATTATTTTTAGGTGTTAACCTGGATAAAGTATTTCATACAAGTCCATTTCTTACTATTACATTTACTTTTCTAGGCATAGGCACGACTATATTTAGTGTATTAAAGAAAAAATAAGAAAGGAGTATAAACAGTGATTAATGTAGGCAATAGTGTAGTTGAACATGCAAGTTCAGCCGCAGAACATGCAGAAGGACTGGGTGTAGTTCCTGAACATTACAAATACGCCTTAGGCAATTATACAATTCATTTGGATACAGTTGTAGCGACATGGATTGTAATGGCTATAGTTCTTGTTTTAGTTTTTGTTGTAGCAGGTTCGCTAAAACAGCAACCTGACGGTAAACAGACTGTTGCAGAGGCACTCATTGAGTTTGTTGAAGGACTTATTAAAGGTCAAATGGGTGAGAATAAAGATTCTCTACTCTATATTCCTTTAATTGGATCAATTTTTCTTTTTGTGCTTTTTGGTAATTGGGTTGGTTTATTACCTTGGAGATTATTACATTTAGGGCATTTCCCTCTTGAGATAGCTTCACCAACAAATGATTTGAACACAACTGCAGCACTTGCGTTGGTATCTGTAATATCCTATTTCTATTATGGTATTAAGAAAAAAGGTCTTGGGTATTTTAAGCATTATTTTACTCCACATCCAGCATTTTTCTTCTTTAACTTTTTAGAGGACTTTACAAGACCTTTATCTCTAGCTTTCCGTTTATTCGGAAACATTATAGGTGGAGAAATTTTATTAGCAATTTTACTTTTCTTGGTTCCTTGGTTTATACCATTACCAATCTTTGCTTTTGAAGTCTTTGTAGGATTCATTCAGGCATTTGTTTTCGCTGTCTTAACAGCCTCATATATTGGTGCAGCCGTTGCAGAACATCACCACGAACATGAGCCAACTGAATTACAGCACGTTACTGCAACTTAAATTAGAGTAAATTTCTGATGTAGTGTAATTTTTTAATATTGAGATTCATACTTTAATATTGAAAAGAGTATATAAGTTTAAAATAAGTTATAAATATCGAAATTAAAGTAATTAATTTGGAATTTTGAAAGGAGAATATAATTATGGCAGTAGAATTATTTGCTAGTTCAGCTCTAGGTGCAGGTTTATCAATCGGTCTAGGAGCTATGGGTGTAGGTCTTGGTATTGGTATTGCGTCTAGTAAAGCATTAGAAGGTATCGCAAGACAACCTGATGCAGAAGCAAAAATATCAAGAAATCTTTTGATTTCAATAGTATTCATGGAAGCTGTTGCTATCTATTGTTTGGTTATTTCATTGATCTTGTTATTCGCTAATCCGTTACCAGCTCAAATGAAAGCATTATTTCCAAGCACAGATACAGCAGTTGTACAAACCCATTAATTAGAGTTTTTTGAAGGCAGTCTAGGTTTCTGGATTGCCTTTTTTAATGTCTTGATAATTCCATTTATTAAACTTTTTACCAATGAATTTAAATTTAAAAAAACAATTACTTAAATATAATCAGTCTAAATATTTTTTAGTGCTTGTTTTTATCTTATCAATGTTTATTTATTCATGTTCATCAAATAACTCCGAATCCTATACAGAAGCAAAAGTTATTAATGTTATTTCGAGTCTAACTGTTGAAGATAAAAACTCTAATATAGAAAATCAAAGCACAAAAATATTAGTAAAAGTGTTGAGTGGAGTAGATAAAGATAAAGAAGTCGTTATTAATCAACAATCACCAAATAATCCTAATAATATAGGTATACCAGAATCTGGTGACATCGTTATTCTATCTGAAAGTATTTTGAGTACAGGCGATTCAGCTTTACAAATTGTTGATGTTAGAAGAAGTAATATAACTTTGCTAGCAATAGTTTTCTTTATCGTTTGTTTATGCGCAATTGGTGGTATAAAAGGTTTGATATTTGCTGGACTCTTATTCTTTATTTTTTTACTAGTTGTTTTTGTCTTATTTCCATTAATTTCTTATGGTTTAAGTCCTCTTATTTTAACTTTTGTTTTTGCTTGTTTTGTGAGTGGTTTAATCAACTTTTTTACAGCTAATTCCAAAGAAAAACTAAAAATGATTATCCTAAGTAATGTTTGTAGTCTTTTTATTGTTACTATCTTTGCTTATATTTTTGCCAAAGCAGGAGCTTTTGGTTCTTTACTAGCCAAAGAAAGTATTAATATCTTTAGTCAAGAAATAAGTGCTGGTGGATTTATTGCTTCTGCTATAATTTTAACCTCATTAGGTGGAATAATAAATGTTGGTATATCAACATTTAATTTAAATAAAGATGTTAGAAAAGCAAAGCCAAAGGCTCATAATAATGAGATCTTCTATTCTACGTTGAAGTTTTCAAGACCATCTGTATTTATTAATTTTCTCTTTATCTTTATG
>JACMQJ010000562.1 GCA_014377055.1 Candidatus Sericytochromatia bacterium | reverse complement strand
TTTGATTAAACCAAAAGTTATTATATTCTTATTTTATTTGTAAGATGGCTTAAGATGGTGCTTAAGTCAGGGTGAATATCTATATTAAATATTAATACTTGGTTAAACTTATTAGTATTTTAGCAACTTTTGAGCAAAAAACAAGATTATATTTTTATGGATATACAAAATTCTTCAAATAATAAAATAGCTATTACTGAAATATCAGATTTAAAACCTCCTTCAGAATTAAGCAATCTAAATTTATCTACACCTATCACAAAATTAAATACAAAAGATATTTTTGTCACAACAATCAAGCCAACAGTTTTGATGAAACCGCTAGAATTATTTCATCAAAATGAAATAAAAACTAATAGCAATAAAAATATTTTATCAGGATTAAACCTTAACTTAGCAAAGAGTAACAATATAAATAAAACTATAATAGAAACAGGCTCATCAACTATAAATACTAATGCTATAAAACAATATGAAGGTCAAGTATGGCTAGGAAAATTATCTTCAAATGGTAATCGTGAAGTGGCAATAATAATACCAAAGGGAGCAGATTATTCTAAACCATTTGAAATTGTCTATCATTTTCATGGTCATAATGGTAAATTAGACCAAATACTAACTGATAAAAACTATGGTTTACATGCCAAAATTGACACAACTGCCAAAAATAAAAACATTATTATTGTTATTCCTCAAGGTCCAATCAAAGCACTCGATTATACATGGTTTAATGGCAAGTACAATGAGGATATGTCTAAATTTCAACAAGATACTATAAGCATAATAAAAAATAAACTTTCATCAGATGCAAAAATAGGCTCTGTAACGGTAGAGGGTCATAGTGCAGGTGGTAGAGCTTTATTGAATGCGTCAAGAGAAGGTAAACTTAATGCTAATAAGATTGATTTCCTTGATGCTAGTTATGGTAATTGGGCTAGTGAAACCTATAATAATTATTCCGTAAAAAATCCTAATGCCAAATTTAATATTGTCTATATACCAAACTCTCAGACACAAACAGATGCTTTAAGTCTAAAAAATAAGAATGGTGTAACCCTAAAAACATCTCAAGTTGACCATAGCTCTGTGCCAAAAACATTTTTTGACTTTTAGTTGGTATTAGCTAATAGTGTAAGTGTTCTTGAGTAAAAATAATTAAATATAAAAGAGGTTCTATCTATGAATATAACTAATTTAAGTCATATCGCTTTGATGTCCCGTGATGTTGCTAAAATAGTGAGTTTTTATCAAGATTTTGCTGAAATGGAGTTAATACATAGAAGAGTAGACGATGGCATTAATGTTGCTTGGCTAAAAATGCCTGATAAAGATGGTTTAATAATAGTAGTAATCGAAAATAAAAATATAGATCTAAGTACTTTTCAAAGAGTTAATCACTTTGGATTTGATGCTAAATCAAAAGAAATTGTTGATAGCATTTCTAAAAAGGCACAAATGCTTAATTGTCTTATATATCCAGCTTTTGATGGTGGCGAAATATTAGGTTATATGTGTCTTATAGCAGATCCTGATGGTAATCAATTAGAATTTGCTTATGGGCAGATGAGAATAAAAAATTATTTATAAAAAAAAGAGATACTTATTTTGTATCTCTTTTTTTAAAATATCCTTAAAGATTACTTCTTAGCTTTTGCAGCAACAGGTTTTTTCTTTACAACACTAGTAGCAGCAGCAGCAACTACAGCTGTAGGAGATACTGATTCTCTAAGACCTTTACCAGGTGTGAATACAGGTACTCTTTTTGCAGGTATTTTTAAAACAGCACCAGTTTTAGGGTTTCTGCCTTCTCTTGCTGCTCTGTCTTTTACCTGGAATGTACCAAAGCCAACTAAAGTTACTTTATCTTGATCTTTTAATGCATCAGTTACACATTTTAAGGTCGCATCTAAAACAACTCCAACATCTTTCTTTGTCATTTTGCTGCTTGCAGCAATTGCACTCACTAATTCCTCTTTGTTCATGTTTAACTCCTTTACTGTTTAAAACAATTACTAGAACTTTATAACACTTACATAAAAACACACCAACTAAAGTAAGCCACATCTTTAAAAGTGCCTAACTTACAGTGTTTCGTAAATTGTTAAGATTATTCTAGTTTAATTATTTAAATATGTCTATACCCTAAGCACCTAATTTTGTTAGTTTTTAGCTATTTTTTAAATTTATTTTTACCGAGTTTCAAGGGCTATAAACTATTTATGTATTTATTACATATTAAAGTTATTTAAAATGATGAATATTAATGATTAAGTAGTATAAATAACTATTAATATTTTAAAGTAATATTAATATGCTTTTAAATAACAAATATAGTTGTTTTTAATAAATTATATTTTTTGCTAAAATAAACTTAAATTTATAAAAAAATAATTTATATTTTCATTTAAATTTTTAACTAGATCATAAATCTCTTATTAAAAATAGAATAATCTAGTTTTGAGATGATTGATTTACAGGATTCTTTGCAAATAAAACTCACTCTTTACTTGATTGTTATGTGTTGTTTCTTAGTATGTCTTATATTTCTTCGATAGTTAAACTATTTAATTTAGAAAGAATTAAATTTGATAGACCTTATCTATTTCCATTTATAACGGTTTCTATTTTTTATTTAAGCTTACCTTTTTTATTCCTTCATTTCCTATATTTATATTTGGATTCTTAAGGTTATGAATACTCTCTTGTCCAAAAATGTTGTAAATAGCAATATATATATCATTTTTAAAATTATCAATTGATTTTTTTTTATCCCAATTAATTTTAAAAGAGGAGAAATTTATTTTTTTTAATACATTTTTTCTTCAATACTTTTTATTAAAATACAAAAACTGATTGTTATTCCGAAAATAATATTTCTACTTATGTTTGAGAGCAAAATATCTAAAAATTTTTCATTGCAAAATAATTCAATTTCTTTAATTTTAGTTCTCATTTATCAATTATTATATTGATCATAACACCCAACCTAAATCCACTTAGTTCTTTAATTGTTCTTTTTCTTCATCATTCAAAACTTTAGCTAAATCAACCATAATAATTAACCTACCGTCTATTTTGCCTATGCTTGATATATAATTACTGTTAATTGAGGTTTTTACTGCTTCTGGTGGAATTTCAAACCTACTTGACGAAATTTTAAGCACCTCAGAAACTGTATCAACAATTATACCAATTAGCTCTCCATCCATATCAATTATAATTACTCTTGTTGCTATATTAATATCAGTTGCTCCTGATTTAAATCTTTTTTTGAGATCTAAAATAGGTATTATTTGACCTCTAAGATTAATTACACCTTCAACAAATTCAGGTGTATTAGGTATACGTGTTGGTATTGTATAGGTTTGGATCTCTCTTGCTTGTGAAACAGGCACACAATATTCATCATTATCAAGCTTAAAAACTACAACTTGTATATCCTCATAAGCTTTTACACACATAAGATTATTTCCTTTGTACTAAAAATAACACTAAAAATTCTACATAATTAAGATGAAAATCAAATTGATGTTTATAGAAACTAATTATTTTTCAAATATTCTCTCATTCCATTTGCCAAGTTTGGTAATTTATTTTTTGTCAGCATTGATACAATTTTAGGTGAAATCATATAACCCAGATCAACATAATTAGTATAAATAATTTTACACATATTATTTTTTAGAGGGAATATTTGCCAAGAGCCATCAACACTTTTGGCTTTTCCTTCAATCATTGTCCAAGTTATTAAATATTTTTTATTATTATATATTCTTTTTAGAGTATAAGATATATTTATTCCTAAAGGAGCTTTTGCTTTTACATAAACAACAGCATGATCAGGCCTATTTTCCTTTATAATTACTTTTTCTAAATCGGGCATAAAATTAGGCCATTTGTCATACTTGATTAATAAGTCCCATATCTTTTCGGGTGATTGATTTATAATAAAAGTCATTTTTACACTACCATTTTTATTTTTTGAATTTATAGAGTCCTCAACTAAAATTTCTCCATTCTTCATTCGTTCAAATTGCCCCATTGCAAATGAGTTATTGGTAAAAATAACAGATAAAGTTATTAAAATAATTAATTTTCTTATTAACATTATAATATGTAAAACTTTCCTTAATAATTAGTATTTTATAGTTTAACAAATTATAATGTCTGATATAGTAATTTTATAGGAAAAATTTAATTATGTTTAAAATACTTGCAATTGATGATGAGCAACATATACTTGATTTAATAAAAATAAATCTAAATATCAGTGGCTATGAAGTTGAAACATGTCATGATGGTGCAGAAGGTCTAGCAAAAGCAAAAAGTGGTAATTTTGATGCTGTAATTATTGATGTTATGATGCCAAAACTTGATGGTTATACAGTCTGTGAACAATTAAGAGGTTATCAAAATACTAAAGAAACACCTATCATTTTGTTAACAGCAAAAAATGCCCTCGAAGATAAAGTTAGAGGCTTCGATGTTGGAGCAGATGACTATTTGATAAAACCTTTTGAACCACAAGAATTATTAGTTAGATTAAAAGCTTTACTTAGAAGAAGCAAAAAACAAGTTTCTCCAGATAAAAAAATAACTGAGATATTGAGTGCTGGAGATATTAAGTTATTTCCTGACGTTTTAAAAGCAAATATTAAAGATAAAGAAATTAATTTAACACCTATTGAATTTGAGATCTTATATTGTTTGGTTCAACACACGGATCAGCCAGTTAAACTTTCAACAATTCTTTTTGAAGTTTGGGGTTATCAAGGTGAAGAAAATCCTGACATGTTAAGAGTTCATTTTAGACATTTAAGACAAAAAATAGAAGAAAATCCTAAACAGCCAAAATATCTGTTAACAGTAATGAATGTGGGTTATAAATTAGCTGTAGAGCCAGAATAAGGCGTATATATTTAAACTATACTTGTTCAAAATTGGTTTAAAT
>JACMQJ010000561.1 GCA_014377055.1 Candidatus Sericytochromatia bacterium | reverse complement strand
CTGAGATAAATAATAATCTACAAGTTGAATCGTATGAGAAAGCAAAAATTATTTTAGACAAATATGGTATTTCAAAAGATAGTGTTGCGATATGGGGTACAGGTTTACCAAGGCGTGAGTTTTTGCATAGTGATGATTTAGCTGATGCTTGTTTTTATATAATGGAAAATATTGATTTTAAAGACTTAATAGATACCGAAGAAATAAAAAATACTCATATTAATATAGGATTTGGTAAAGACATTTCCATAAAAGAATTAGCTTTATTGGTAAAAAAAATAATCGGTTTTGAAGGAGAGTTATCTTTTGATTATTCTAAACCAGATGGCACTATGCAAAAATTACTTGATATAAGTAGATTAAAAAGTTTGGGTTGGTCTGCAAGTATTGGCTTAGAACAAGGTATAAAGTCTGTGTATCATAATTATGAAGAAACTCATCCCCCAACCCCTTCTCTTTCAAAAAGAGAAGGGGAGTAAGATAAAGAATAATCAGTAATAGTCTTGGTTTCGTTCTTTCTTGCTCCCTCTCTATTGTTTTAGAGAGGGCTGGGGTGAGTAAGAATTATATGATAAAATATAATTATGAAACAACTACCATTAGGAATACAAACTTTTAGAGATATTATCGAATCAGATAATATTTATGTTGATAAAACCAAAGATATTTATAATTTATTATCAAATAATGATAAAAACTTCTTTTTCCTCTCACGTCCAAGAAGATTCGGAAAATCTTTACTTATTAGTACATTGGAAGAAATCTTTCTTGGCAATCAAGAGTTATTTAAGGGATTATGGATTTATGATAAAATTGAATGGAAAAAATACCCTGTAATTAGAATAGATTTTACTAGCCTTACTTATAGTAATGGGATAAACGGATTTCAAAAATCCTTTTTAGCAGAAGTTAAAGCCATGTATCGAAGACATAATTTAAAAATAGAAACTGATGACTATAAAGAAGCATTTAAAGAATTGATAGAAAAATTGGGTAAAAAAGATAAAGTTGTAATCTTAATTGATGAATATGATAAGCCAATAACTGAGTTTATTGAAAATACCGAAATAAGAAATATCATGAAAGATATAATTAAAGATTTCTATTTAGTAATCAAGGAATCAGATAGATATATCAAGTTTGCATTTTTGACTGGTGTATCGAAATTTGCAAAAGTTTCTGTATTTTCAGGATTAAATAATCTTAGAGATATAACACTTGAAGATAAATTTTCAACAATGTTAGGTTACACAGAATCAGAATTATTTAGTTATTTTAAGGAACATATAAAAGCTACAGCTAAAAAACTAAATGTAACACAAAAATATCTAAAAAACACTTTGAAGACTTGGTATAATGGATATTCTTGGGATGGTAAAAATTTTGTATATAATCCTTTTTCTATTTTAAATGTATTAACTGTTCAACAAATAGACAATTATTGGTTTCAATCAGGTACAACAACATTATTAGTTAAATTAATCAAAGAAAAGAATGTTGATGTAGAAAAACTAGAAAATATCGAAATCTCAAAATCAATGCTGGATTCTTTTGAAATAGAAGATATT
>JACMQJ010000560.1 GCA_014377055.1 Candidatus Sericytochromatia bacterium | reverse complement strand
TTACCACCGTAAGTCAATGTAGCTTCTTTAAATCCAATTCTCACAGTTCCATTTAAGTTTCCTTGCACAACAGCCATCCATTTATCAATAGATTTAAGTGATTGGGTTGCAAATAAAGATATATGACCTGTTAATGTTGACATCTATTTAATTCCTCAAAGAAAAATTCTATACATATATGATAAGTTATATTTTTGTAGAATACAATCTATTGAAACATATTTTTATCAAAATTATCAACTAATTGTATTTTATTGATTGGTTCATTAATCCAACAACCTGGGTCTGGTTCAAATGGACTTCCTGTGAGTGCATAAGCCGCTGTTTTATTACCGCCTAAACAAATATCATTTATTTTACAATCAATACATTTTCCTCTTAGATATTTTTTACTTTCTCTCAAATCTTGTAATTTTGAGCTACCTGTCCAGATCTCAGATAAAGTTTGTTGATGAATATTTCCAATTATTATATCAAGTTGCCTATCAGCATAAACGTTTCCATAAGTATCAATCGCAAGATAACTAACACCCATATAAGGTTCTTTTGTCATGTCAACATTCTTAGGAATATCAATATCAACAATACGACCAAGTTGATCTCTAACATTAATATTTAATTGAGGAAATTCTCTTCCAGTTTCAGCTATTTTATAAAATATATCTCTAACCTCATTACCAATTAAATTTCCCCTACCAAAGTTTTGTATGCCATTACCAGCAAAAATAAATCTAGCAAGAGAGATATACTTAACATCAAGCTCAGTACACAAGCTAAACATGTTTCTAATATCATCGGTATTTATGCCTTTAATCAAGGTAAGTTTTATTTCTACAGGAATACCTACTTTTACTAGATTTTTTATTCCTTTAATACTTTTTTCATAAGCACCTTGACCTCTTACATAATTATGTATTTCTGCACTACTTCCATCCATACTAACTTGACAAATATCAATACCTGAGGATTTGAGAGCATAAACATAAGGTAAATCAAGAAACATTCCATTAGTCATTACTTCAACATAATACCCATGAGATTTTATGTTTCTAATTACTTTAAACAGGTCTTTTCTGAGAGTTGCTTCACCACCTGAAAGTCTAAAAATATGTTTTTGATAACCTGTTATCTTTTTTAAATTTTCTAATTGAGATAAGACAAGATCTATATCTAATTCTTCTTTAGCTTTAGCTCTAATTTGATAACAATGCTTGCAAGTAAGATTGCAAATATCATTAAGTTCAACTTGTAAATTGAAGAAAGAATTATATTCCATTTATAATAAACCTTTGGCTTAAAAAGTTTTCATTTAATAATCTAAATTATAGCATTTTTGTTAATTTAAAGAATTTGTTAGTTATTGTATAATATATACTGTGTGGAAATATTAACTCACTATGGAGGAGCTTTTATAATGAATGAAAATAGTTTGAGAGAACAGGGTTTTACTGGTGGAATGACATCAAATGGTTTTTTAACTAAGGTCTTGCCAGTTTTTAGTTTGGGTCTTTTAATGACTTTGGTTGGTTCTTTTTTCGGATGGGATCTTCCCAACGCAGTACTAATTGGAGCGATAGTTATAGAGTTTATTATGGTCTTTACAAGCCAAAAATGGGCTTATTCAGAAAGAGGAAATGCAAATATAGGAATATTCCTATTTTTTACTACTCTTACAGGTATTACAATGGTACCACTCTTAAAGTGGGCTTTACATGTTAGTGGACCAGGTATTATCTTACAAGCTCTAGGTACAAGTATCGCTACATTTGCAGGTCTTACAATATTTGGATTAGTTACTAAAAAAGATTTTTCGGGTATTGGTGGCTTTTTAATGGCTGGTCTAATAGGTTTAATCGTTGCTTCAATTGCTAATATATTTATTGGTGGTAATGCCATGGCACTAGGCATTTCTATATTATCAGTTTTAATATTTTCTGGCTTTATCTTATATGATATGGCTATGATTAGAAGAAATTTTAGTGATAAAGATTTTATTATAGCTGCTTTAGCTTTATACCTTAACTTCATCAACTTATTCCAGTCAATACTTAGAATATTTGGGATTTTGGGTTCTAGTAAAGATTAAAATATTGTTCTAGCAAAAAAGAGAGAAATTTATAATTTCTCTCTTTTTTTATTATCTATCAAAGAATTAATCAAATACAATTGATAACTTTTAACATATTTTAATAAAGAGTTTAGAGAAAAAACATGTAAAATAATGAGGGGATCAAATCCGCTTATCTATTATTTTTGAGGTTTAGAAGCAATTAAATGCAAAAAGAACTTGATGTTTTATCAATATGTAATGTTTTAAAAGACATAATTATCAAGGTTACTGATGAAGAATTAGTAGAGCTGTGCATAGCCAAAGGAATGATGCACCTTATTTCTGAAGAAGAACAACAGAAAATTTTAAATAAATTTGAAAATAGAGATAAAAGAGTCGAAATTGGTGGCTCTGGGACTAATGCAATGAGAACAATGGCTATACTTGGTCAAAAAGTTAGTCAAGCTGGTATGGTCGGAGACGATCTTTATGGTGAAATATGCTTACAAAGAGTTAAAGAACTAGGCATAAAAAGTAATATAAAAAAATCACCTATTGGTAACACAGGTACTTCAATTATACTTATAACACCCGATGGTGAAAGAACTATGAATACATGTCTAGGTATGAGTAGATGTTATACAGTTAATGATATTCCTGAGGATGATATTGCTAAATCAAAGTATTTACATATAACTGGCTATCAGTGGGACACAGATAATCAAATTGAAGCAATTAATCATGCAATAAGAGTCGCTAAAAAAAATGATACAAAAATATCTTTTGATTTGTCAGATCCTTTTTGTGTAGATAGACATAGAGAAACTTTTTTGAATATCATTAAAGATTATGTGGATGTTGTTTTTGCTAATCTTAAAGAAACAAAAATGTTGACAGGTAAAGGTTTGGAAGAAAGCCTTGAAATGTTATCGGAATTATCAGATCTCGTTATCATAAAATGTGGTTCTGAAGGTTCATGGATAAAAAGTAAAACTGAAACTATAAGAATACAAGCAAATAAAATAACTGTAGTTGATACAACTGCGGCTGGTGATATGTATGCAGGTGGTTTTATGTTTGGTTTGACTAGAGATTTATCTTTGGCTGAATGTGGTAAAATAGCTAACTTCTGTGCTGAAACAGTGATACAACAAGTTGGGGCAAAAATACCTGAAGATTTGACTCAGAAAGTAGAAGAGCATCTTCAAAAAAAGTTAAGTTATGTTAGTTAATTAGGTTATTAGCTGAGATGTTTTATTTAAAAATAATTGCATTTCTCATTTTTCTGAGATTTTTTATAGTAATAGTTTCACAAAAAATCGGTGAGTATTACTATAAAGAGGAAAAATGGTCTTTAGCAATTATTTTTTTTAGAATATATTTGCTTATTAAATCAAAAGATAAAGATTTTCATAATTTATTAGGTAACTCTTACGCAGATAACAATAGCTTTGACTCAGCAATCAAATCATACTTAAAAGCAATTGTGCTTGATGATAAATATGATGATGCTTACAGGAATATTGGTTTGGCATATATAGATTTAGGTCAACACAATAAAGCTGATGAATACTTCAAAACAGCATATTTATTAAAATATGGCTCTACTTATAAATCATTATCAACTGATTACCTGCAATATGACTTTAGCGAAAAATCTAAATCTATTGTTACTGGTAGTCACAAATTAAAACATGATATAGAACAAATTAATCATTTATTAGGACAAAAACTCTTGCCAAATTACTTTAATAAGGTAATTGAAAATTATAAAGAGATTCTACTAGAAATATCCACTAAGTCAAGTGAATTTTTAGTTGAGTTGACCGAAAATCAAAAAAAATTAATTGATTCTAGTTATGATCGTAATCTACATTTACAAGATACTGAGTTTTTGAAACCCTCAGCTATTAATCAAAATAATGATTTTAGTAAAATAAGTGATTTGTATTTTGATAATAAACCAAGCTTTATCTATTTTGATGATTTCCTTAGCATAGAAGCTTTAGAAAAAATACAAAGTTTTTGCCTTAATTCTACTATATGGCATGAGTACAAAAGAGATAGAGGCTATTTAGCATCATATATGAATAATGGTTTTAGTACTCCACTCTTATATCAAATTGCTGAAGAAATAAAAAATAAGTTACCCAATATTTTTAAAAATTATGATTTGATGAATATGTGGGCTTTTAAATATGATAGTCAAATGTCTGGGGTTGTGGCTCATGCAGATCAAGCCATGATTAATCTTAATTTTTGGATAACTACAGATTTAGCAAATAAAGATAAAGAAAGTGGTGGTATGGTTATTTATGATATTGAAGCACCAAAAGAATGGGATTTTGAAAAATATAATTCAGATACAAATTTAATTCATGAGTTTTTAAAAAATAATAATGCCAATAAAATAATTATTCCATATAAGCAAAATAGAGTTGTTATCTTTAACTCAGGTTTATTTCATGAAACTGATAAATATCTTTTTAAAGAAGGTTATGAAAATCGTCGAATAAATATTACTATGCTTTTTGGAAAAAAAGAATCTTAGATAGTATTATCATAATTATGTGGTAATAAATAATTAAGTTTTTTGTCTGAAATAATGATATATCAATATAATTACTTTTATGTAATATTTTTAGAGATAGAATAATATTGAATAAATGCTAAAAAGTTATACAGGAAAAAATTGTCCTTTTTGTGTTGTACCAATACAAACAGGTGCAAAAACTGTAGTATGTGCATCTTGCAAGACTCCACATCATAAAGATTGTTGGAGTTATAATCTTGATAAGTGTGCAACTTTTGGTTGTAAGGGTAAAGTTATTCTTGAAGAAACCTATCAATTTGACCTGAGTAAATCTATATCTCAAGAAATAATACCATCTTTACCAAAAAAAAATGAACCACAAAAGCTTATTATCAAGCCAAGAAAAATGAAACCAAAAGTTATAACTCCACTTGTAACACAGCAAAAAATTATTGCTAATTTTAATAATAAAAAAGTTGTACAGCCTGCACCATATATTCCTGATTATGTTAACTCTGATTTAATTGATTTTAAAAACCAAGAAAATGTCCAACAAGTAAGGCGAAGAAATCCTAGACTTGTGAAAATTGAAGTGAATGATGAAAAAACAGAATATGAAAAAATACCTGTTCCAGATGACTATATACCAGAATATTATAATGATGAAATAATAAAACCATCACCACCAAAACCTAAAAAAAGATATATTAATCCAATTATTAATTATCCTGAAAATGATAAGCCTGATGAATATACTCCAGCCCCAACTCCTGAAAAATATATACCTGAATATGTTAATCATGAGATGCCAATCATTACTAGAAGAAGGAAGCAAAGCTATAGAGTTAGCCCGATAACAATTATCCCAAACAAAGCACCTCGAACAGACTATATCCCCGTAGAAAAGCCTGAGCCTTTTATACCCGATTATGTTAATGATGAAATAAATCAATCAATTAAGTTTTTTATTCCTGAATCAATTATCTCTACAAAAAAATGTTTTAATTGCCTTAATCGTATCAAAGTTACCGAAACAACTTGCACTTATTGCTTAAGAGCAGTAAAAAAAAGAGATGATAATTATGTACCTAGCTATATCTACAAACATAATCATACACCTGAAATAGTTCTTGGTAATGACTTACCACCTTGTACAACCTTATTTGTTAACTTGCCTGATATTAAATCTCTTGATTTTAGCGTTGATGGTAAATATCTTGCTTGTGCAGCTAAAGATAACTCAGTCAGAATATTTGATGTTGATTATAAAGAATGTGTAAAACTACTTAAAGGACATACAAATTTTGTTAATAGTGTAACTTTTAGCCCTGATGGTAAGCATATCGCAACCGCAGGTCTTGATCGCTCGATCAAAATATGGGACTTTACAACTGGAGAATGTAAAAAAACAATTACAGGTAATACAATGGGTTTTAATTATATTATTTACAGCATCGATTCTGAATTTATCTTATCATGTAGTGGTGAAGGTATGACTAAGATTTGGGATATTAGAGCAGGTATTTGTGTTAGATTACTCAAAGATGATTTGAGTTGGATAACATCGGCAGCTTTTAGTATGACTTTAGTATATATTGCATCAGCTGATACTGAATCTAATATTAAGATCTGGAGTATAGAAACTGGTGAAGTAGTACATATACTTTCAGGTCATTATGATGCAATCAATGCCTTATCATTTACCTTGGATGGTCGATTTTTGGCTTCTGCGGGTGCTGATAGAGATATAAAAATATGGGACGCAGTTAATTGGAAACTTGCATATACTCTTATTGGTAATACTGATACAGTTACTTGTCTAACATGCAGTCCTGATGGTAGATATATTGCTTCTGGATGCAAGGATGGAACTGTTAGGATCTGGGAAATAAATGTTTGGCGTTGTGTCAAATCGATCAAAGGTCATAGTGCCTCAATTAACGCTATTGGTTATAGTCCTGATGGTAGATACATTGCTTCTGGTGGTGATGATAAAATTATTAGGATTTGGAAATTATTTTAGTTTTAAAACCAGCATGACTTATAATCCTCTAAAAATTTTTCTATAGAAATAGGTTCACGTTTGAGAAGTATTTTTATTGTATCAGTTACTGTTTCAGCTTTTCCAAAACGAGCAATTGTATATATTGCTATCATGACAAGTATAAAATTCGTTTGATAGCCCCTTGCTTTCATTTTTTGAAAAAAACTAAATAATGATGGATCAGAGTAAGTTATTTTTCGATCCAAAACCCTTGACATTATTTCAGCTACTTGATAATAATCCAAAGCCTGACTCCCTGTTAACTCATAAGCTTTATTTTTATGACCCAACTCAGACAATGCAAGAGACGATACCTCAGCAATATCTCTGACATCAATAAAACTAGTTTTTCCTTTGCCAGCAGGAATAAAAATCTCACTATTTTCTTTTATATCTTGACTATGTGTAGTACTTAAATTTTGCATAAAAAAGCTTGGTCGAATAAATGTATAAGGTATTCCTGATTCAATAATATATTGCTCAATTTTGTAATGTGGCACAAAATGATTATTTTCAGCACCAATTAATGATAGGAAGGCGAGTTGTTCTATTTTTTCATTTTTCAAAAAATCAATAAAAGGCTTGATATATCTTTTTACATCTGATAATGCTGGTGGTCTTACCAAATAAACTTTTTTTACTCCTATAATTGCATTTTTAAATGTTTCTGGCTTTTCAAAGTCAAACTCAACAAATTGAATATTATCGGGTATTAAATTTTTATCTTTTTCGGGATTTCGTAAAGCAGCTATCACAGTTAAATTCTTATTCATTAGGCATTTAATTGTTTCTAAGCCTGTATTGCCTGTTGCTCCAGTGACTAAAATTTTTTCTAACACATATTTTACCAAGTCAATTTTAATGGTACCAAAGCTATATAGTAGCTTAACAACTTACTTGAATAAAATCATAAAATAATATTAATATAGATATTTAACAATAACTTTTTGTGATATGATTATTTTAATGAAAAATATAAAAATAATAATAACTCTCTTACTTTTATTATCTATATCTCAGATTGCATACACTGCACCAATTGCAAAAAATAGCAATATTATAAATAAAAAACCCACCCTGAAAGTCATTTTATCGCCAAAACAAAACTCATATAAAAAGATGACACCAATAAAATTTAATATTAAAGTATTAGATAAAAATAAGCCTATCGAAAAAGCTATCATTTCCATGGACTTAACAATGCTAGATATGTATATGCCTAATAATAAAATAAAATTCAAAGAAATAAGCAAAGGTTTGTATCAATCTGAGGTAATGTTTACCATGTCTGGTAACTGGAAATTAATTGTCACAATTTTAAATAATAATAAAAAGCAAATTACAAATTTTGATGTCAGTGTTGATTAATAATCTAATTTTATTCATATCATAGATTTTTTTCTGCATAAAAACTAGTTACTGAACCATCAAGAGTAATTTTTCTTATAGCATTATTGTAATTACCCAAGCAGTATAAAAACCAAAAAATTATAGTAAATCCTGATATTTAACATTATAATTAAAAATTAGATGATGATAACTAATCTTTATGATATAATTTTTAATTACTATTTCTAAAAAGTATATTTATAAACTATATGAAAATTGCTATTGCGTCCGATCATGGTGGCTTTGAATTAAAAGAATTAATCAAAGAATATCTGCAAAAAGATTTTAAATTAGATGTAATTGATTTTGGTACTAATAGTACCGAAGCTGTTGATTATCCTGATTTTGCCTTTTTGGTAGCTGATGCTGTTTGTACCAAAAAAGCTGATAAGGGTATTATGATTGATAGTATTGGTATTGCCAGTGCAATGGTTGCTAATAAGTTTCCAGGTATTAGAGCTGCTGTCTGTAATGACTTATATTCAGCAAATAGTAGCAAGGCTCACAATAATGCTAATGTACTAACTATGGGTGCAAAATTAATTGGTATAGGACTGGCTAAAGAAATTGTCAAAGTTTGGCTTGAAACTGAGTTTGAAGTAAGACATCAAAGTCGAATTGATAAAATTACCAGAATAGAAAGATGTTTTAAATCATAGGTCTAAACTTGGCAAAACATCAGACAAAGAAAAAAAATAATAAAAGTAAAAAGATAACAAGTCTTCAACCTAAGCTAAAACAAAAACAAAGAGTTTTGCATAGAATAAAAGCTTTTTTTAGATTGATAAATTTATTACTCTTTTGTGCCTCAATTTATGGTTTTTATTTAATTTGGAAATTACCATTTTGGAATATTAATGTAGTTGAACTAAACGGACTTTCTAAGGTTGGTTACAAATATGTAGAAAAATTTTCACCTCAAAAAAGTTATCGTGGTCAAAATTTATTAATAGTGAATCCAGCTAAAGTAAGTGCAATATTTAATAATGTTAGAGTATTTAAAAGTGTAAATACATATCGTAGTCTTTTTCCGACGACTTTAACTCTCAATTTTGAAGAAAGATCACCATACATAAATATTTTCGATGACAATGAAAAAAAAGATATAACCATTGATGAAGATGGTGAAGTTTTAACTTTTATCATACCTACTGACGAAAAGGTTAAATTTTTTCCAAAACCAAAAGAAATTAAGAATAAGCTAAAACTAATAATAAAAAATAGTACTAAAAATACAAAAAATGACAAAAATATTGAGAATAAAAAAGATCAAGGTCAATTAATTTATCTTATTTCAGAGATAAAAAGTTATAAATTATCATTGCAACAAATCAATGTCATTAAAGTAATTGAAAAACTACGAAATGACAAAAAAATAGATGATTTGGGTGTATATAATATAACAGATCCTAAAAATATTACTTTGCAAACCGAAGATAATAAAATTTTGCTAGGTGGTCTTGATCAATTAATTGTCAAAATAAAATCAATTAATGCACTAGAAGCTATATCCAAAAATAACAAAAATGAACTAGAATATATAGATGTAAGGTATTGGCAAAATCCTGTTTTAAAGTTAAAAAAAGGTAGTGATTCAAACGAGATTAAAAAAGAACTTCATAACTAGCTGGCAATTATCTGTAGCAACAGCGAGTGTTTTTCTAGGATTTTTATTATCTATACAATTTAAATCACAAGCTGAACAAAGATCCTTAAATGTTCCAAGCAGAAGGGTAGAAGATTTGGCTAATTTGTTAAGGAATTCTGAGGAAAAGAGAACATCATTAGAAAAAACTCTTGTCGACCTTAGAGGCGAAGTCGAAAAAATGAAAAAAGGTTCTGTCTTAACAGAGGCAAAAAAGAAAGAGCCTGAATCAAAAGGAATGCTTGTAGTTACTGGTTTAATACCTTTATTTGGACCAGGTATAACTGTTACAATCAGTGATAGTCAAAATCCTTTGGAAAATGGGGAAAATCCTGCCAATGGTGTTGTACATGATGAAGATTTACTCAAAATAGTTAACGTTTTACATGCTTCTGGTGCAGAAGCAATATCAATTAATGGTAACCGTTTAATTTCAACATCTGAAATAAGTTGTGCTGGTCCGACTATTCTAGTAAATAAAACTAGAGTTGCACCACCTTTTGAAATTGTCGCTATTGGTAATGGTGATACTATGTCAGCTGGTCTAAAAATGAGAGGTGGCGTTTTAGAAACACTTGCTCCATTTGGTCTTGTTGCCAAAATTGAAAAAAAAGATTCAATTCAAATACCTGCTTACAATGGTTCTCTTGATTTTAAATATTCTAAGCCTGTTAGTGCTAGTTCAGCAAAGGAAGATACTTAATATTATATGTGGTTGGTTATTTTAGGTTTGGTTACTGGGATGGCAATAGGTTTTTTTACACCTGTTACTGTTCCTGTGGCACTTAGTAAATATTTTGCTGTTGCTTTACTTGCTGGACTCGATAGTAGTCTAGGCGGTTTGAGATCTGGATTTGAAAAACATTTTCGTCTTTCTATTTTCACTAGTGGTTTTACATTTAATATTTTAATGGCTGCTTCATTGGTTTATCTTGGTGATTTGCTTGGAATTGATCTATATGTAGCAGCTATTGTAGTATTTGGTATGAGAATTTTTAATAATATCACAGCTATTAGAAGAATGATGATCGATAAGTATTGGATTATACCAAAAGAGATTAAAAAGCACCATAATGAAGAAATAACACATAACCCAAGTTGGGAAATAAAAACAGATATTTCACAAACTAATCCAAACCCACAAGTTTAGTTAGATGAATAATGATTTATCATATTACAGTAACTTAAGAGAAGAAATATTATACTTAGTACCATATCAAGCATCGAATATATTGGATATTGGTTGTGCAACTGGTAACTTTGGTAAATCAATCAAGCAAAGACAAAAAGCTCATGTAACAGGTATAGAAATAAATCAAAAAATAGCACAAATAGCTAAACAAAATATTGATGATGTTTATATTGGAAATGTTGAATCACAAGTATTATTATTAAACGATAACAGTTATGACTGTATAGTTTTGGCTGATGTTCTTGAACATTTAAAAAATCCAGAACAAATATTAACTCAGTTATCTAAAAAAATCACAGATCAAGGATTATTTTTGATTAGTATTCCAAATTTTTCAAACTACCATGTCATAGATAAAATAATCTTTGGTAAATTTGCTTATCAGAGTTCGGGTATTTTGGATAAGACACACATCAAATTCTTCACCAAATCTTCAATTATAGACATGCTTAACAATATTGGTTTAGAAATACAAAGCTTTGATTATGCCATTAACTTAGTTAAGATAAATACAGATATTATTAAGGCAATAGAAAACTATGGTATTGATATTAAAGTATTTTTACAAGAGTCAGAGTATTCTCAATATTTTGTTACAGCAAAAAAAAGTACAAATTATTCTCTAATTAACAAAATGTTTGATAACAGAATAAATATTGTTGATAGATTGTTTATTGCTCTAAAAAATAACTTGAATACAAGTATTCTAAAAAATGAGATTCTAAAACATACAGACCAAGAAAATATCTTATCTCTTTATTGCTTATCTTATTTGTTTTCTATAAATAATGAATATAAAATATCAATTAGTATTTTAGAAAAAATATTATTGACAAAAAAGCTAAATAAAGATATTTGTGCAATATTTAGTTATAATTTAAAAAAATTAAATGATCTAAATTTAAGTACCTATTTTACTAATAGAATTGCGATTGTATCAGATTATTCACCAATAAAAGAAATATTATATAATTATCCACTGAATTAAAATGAAATTAGATATTATTTTTAGAAGTTGTACAAAAGTTTATTGTGTTCATGATGATATGCTTAGACCATTTAATGCAAACAAAAGGGAAATAACTTTAAAATGTCTAAAGTCATTAATTAATTCAGCAAATAGTTCATTTAGTAACTCATCTAATAATTCAAAAAATATTAAAATACATTTATTTGATGATCATTCACCAGAGGAAGATTTTATTGATATAAAAAAGATTTTAGAAAATTCTGGGCTTGATTTTTATATTGAAAGATTAACAAAAACAGGTAATGGTAATTCATTGCAAGCCGTCTTTGAATATGCCAAAAAACTAGATAGTGATTTATTATATTTTTGTGAAGATGATTATTTACATTTAGAAAATTCTATACAGTCTATAACTCAAGCATATCAAGATTTGACAAAAATATTAGAAAAAGAAGTAGTTATTTTCCCTTGTGATTATAATGACCGATATATAAATCCAGAATTATCTTATATTTTTGCTCTACAAGATAGACATTGGCGTACTGTAAAATCAACTACAGGAACTTTTGTCATTAGTAAAAATATTCTTGAAAAATACTTTGATTTTTACCTTGCTTTTGCTGCTTATAATAAAATAGATAAAGGTGGTGAATGGAGAACCATTGATCATATATATCAAGAAGTTGATTGTTACTCGCCTATGCCTTCATTAACTGCACATCTTAATGATGATAGTTTATTACCTCATTTTGTTGATTGGAAGCAATTATGGGACTCCATAATATGATAGATTTTCAGAAATAAATAAAAATAAAAGCTTGAACAAATATTGAATATAATATAGTATTATCAATGATACTTGTGGAACTCTAAATGCGATTACCGTAATAGCCTTGACGCTTTCCAGCAGCTCGCATTTCCATATCCCAAGTATCATTGATAATTATCTTTTAGAAAGTAAAACTATAAATGGACGACTTTTCTGAACAAGTTAAAAGAGAAGACATATTGATGTTTGTCAATGCTTGCTTTGCCTGTTCTGGACAACAAGAGTTTTATGAAGACTCTTTTATACAAAATTTAGCCATTGATTTTTTGCATGAATATATGTTGGTTAGTTATCGAAATCTTTATGCTTATTTTTTGGCTGTAGGTATTAATCATTTTAATCAGTCGATGATTATTATTAATTTATTATCGACTGGTAAAAATATAGATCTCAATAATAGACAAGAAGAAAACAATCTTATTACACAAGCTCTGAGAGTTTTACCACCTCAAAGAGCTTACAAAATATTTTCAATACTCAGAAAAAAGAGAGTAAACAATCGTCGTACAAAAGCAATATTTAAAGGTTACATTAATTCTCGACCTGATATAAATTTTGATGCTGTCAAGTATCGAACCAAGTTTAATTCAGCTCTTAGACATACACATCTAAAAGTAGAAACAGAATTAGGTAATTTTTTATTTAAAGGTTGGAAAGATTCAAAATTTACAATACCTATTTTTGATTATTTTCAAAAAGCTCATTATAGCAAAGAAGCTATTTATAATTTACCTTTTACCGTTGCTGAGGGCTTAGCAAGCAAATGGAAAATTCCTCGTGATGTTTTTATGAAAAAAATAAAATCTCAAATGACATTTACCGAAAAATTTAGAATGCAAGATTCAGCAAATCAATTAAAAGTTAATTTGGATATTGATTTAAAAAAAATGCCTTTAACAAAATTGGTTCTGTATATATTATCTTTTGATACTCAAGAAAGATTACAGAGATTTGATGAATTTGAGGAAGCTCTAAATAGCTCAGCTAAATATGTTTTAAAAAATAATGTAATTAAATTGGGTAAGGTTGCAGCTGTTTTGGACTGTAGTTACTCAACTTCTGGATCTCATGAAAAACAAAAAAGACCATTAGGAATAGCTTTGGCAATTAACTATTTATTAAAAAATTCAGCTACAGAATATAAGTCATTTTGGACGATTCCAAACGAATATGACTTATTGGTAAAAGCAAAAGGTCAAACTGATATTGCTAGTCCTCTAATTGATGCTCTTGAATGGAATCCTGATACAGTTATTATTATTTCGGACGGTTACGATAATTCACCTATTGGCGGAGTAGAAGAACTTATGCGTGTCTATAAAAATAAAATTGAAAAAAAACTTTCAAAAAAAATACAAATAATTCATCTTAACCCTGTTTTTTCTAGTGAAAATTATTTACCAAAATCATTGAGTAAATATATAGTAACACTCAATCTTAGAGAAGCAGAAGATTTATTTTTGATGTTAAATTTTGCCCGATTCTCTGATAAATTGTCTACTCTATCTGAATTAGAAAATTATCTAAAGGAAAAAGTACAAAAAATGTCTATCTATAAATCTGATAATAGTAATTTTGATCTTAATGTTAATCAAGTAGCAGAACAATTATGAGTCTTATTTTTAGTAATTTAAAATTAGCACCATCACAAATATCAGGCGGTATTAGGATTGTACCTGTTATACGTGATAATTATACTGGTACTTTAAGACTACAATCTCAAGAATATGATGAGGATCTTAATATAACTCAAGTTACAAAAAATATTAGTTATATATCTTATGTTCCACACGCTTTTATTTTATCTTGGAGTGACGACGGTGTTCCTCTTGTATCTGAGGGAACACAGATTTACAAAAAAAATAGTAAAGTAACTGGCAGTAAATATTTTTCTATGAGATCTTCGAGTAAAATGATCAAAAAAATAGATAAAAACAAGATTCACTTTTTGCCATTACATCTTGCTATGGAAAGCTTTTTAAATCTATATTTTAAAGGACCATCTATCTCATGGGATGAATATTCAGGAAAAATAAAAGCAACAGGGTTATCACCTCGTATCGAATATAGTTATAGTGGAAAATATATTGATGGATTAGAAGAAGCTTTAAGAGTTTTTGAAATACATGAAAATCAAGTTGGTGTCTTATTATTTGTTGCGGATAAGCTTGCCTCTGTTTTTATTGTGCCTCATCCTGAGGACTACCGTTCTTTACATCAAAGCTTATTAAAAGATTTTTATGGAGAATTAATTTATTATTATGGTTACATGTATCCTTCTGTATCAAAGTTTCAAGTAAAAATTGATGATGATAAAGTTAATTCATTATCTGATTTAAGAAATGAGTTAGAACAAATGAAAACGGATTTAACTGATTTTTATAAATTTATGGCTGAAGGTATATTACAAAAAGAGCTTATTTTTAATGATGTTTATAATGTTGGTCAACATAAGCTAAAAAGATTTATGACTGATCCTGATGTTAATTTAGAAAATCATATAGGTGAAATAATTGTTGATAACGATAATAATATTGAATACCTCAAAACTTTTCATTTATCTAGCGAACAGGTAAAAAAAGTAGTTTTATTAAAAAATCTTGACTTACACAATTGGAATCTTGATGAAACCGCAACATATATGAATACAACTAAAAGCAAATTAATTATGAATATCGAAAAACTTGGTTTTGGATATTTGATAAAAGCTCAT
>JACMQJ010000559.1 GCA_014377055.1 Candidatus Sericytochromatia bacterium | reverse complement strand
GTATTGAGTTCTTTTGAATTATTAAATCCTAAAGTTCAAAGATTTATAACTAATGAATTAAAGTGGAATAAACTTACCGAAGTACAGGAGGCTACTATACCTCATGTTCTAGATGGTAAAAATATTATCATACTAGCCCCAACAGCAGGTGGTAAAACCGAATCTGTCTTTTTTCCTATTCTAAGTATGCTGGATACCGAAAAACTTGAAGGTGTATCAGTACTCTATGTTTCACCAATTAAAGCTCTATTAAATAATCAGGAAATAAGATTAAAAAAACTATCAAAATCAGTTTATCGTGACGCTTTTAAATGGCATGGTGATGTCAGTAAAACTCAAAAAATGAAATTTTATAAAGAGCCTTGTTCAGTTTTGATGATTACTCCTGAATCATTAGAAGTTATTTTACTAAGTACATCTTACGATAAAGACCATTTATTTTCCCAGCTTAGATTTATTGTAATTGACGAAATACATTCATTTGCTGAAGGTGATAGAGGTTATCATCTAATATCAGTTATTGAGAGATTACAAACCTATTCAAAGTTTGATATTCAAAGATTAGGATTATCTGCAACAGTTGGTAATCCTCAAATTATTGGTACATGGATTAAGGGGAGTAGCAAAAGAAAAGGTCTTGTTGTTGATCCTGTTACTGGTAAAAAACCAAATAGAAAGTTAAATATTTTTTATTATAATCAGGAAAATGATTTTATTGAACATATTTATCAAAATTTTGGCAACAAAAAAACTATCTTTTTTGTTAATGGTCGTAGAGATGCTGAGAGAATACATTCAGTTTTAAAAGAATCAATTCCTAATACTTATGTTCATCATTCATCAATGGATAAAAGATATAGAAATATTGCGGAAGAAGCTTTTAGGATTAAACCTGATCCAGCTTGTATAGTTTGTACCAGCACAATGGAATTAGGAATTGATATTGGTGATCTTGACTCGGTACTACAACTTGAATCACCATCAAGTGTATCATCATTTTTACAAAGAATAGGTAGAAGTGGTCGAAGACCTGGAACAACTGCTGAAATGACATTTTATGTATCAGAAAAAGATAAATTATTAATGACTTTGGCTGTTAGAGAATTATCTATGAAAAATTGGGTAGAATCAATAGTCGTTTCAAAAAAAGCTTATCACATTTACTTTCATCAAATAGTTTCAGTGATTGTACAAGATTTTGGTAAGTATAAAGATGATTTATTTGAGCTATTAAGTAGTGTTTATTGCTTTTCTGATATAACTTTTGATAAATATGAAAAATTGATTGATCATTTGGTTGAATTAAAAATATTAGAATGTAATCAAAGAAACAAACTTAACTTAGGAACTTTAGGCGAAAAAAAGTTTGAATACCAAAATTTTAAAGGTCTTTATTCAGTTTTTCAAACTATGGAAGAATTTACCATTAAATTTAACAATAAAGATATAGGTACATTACAAGCATGGTTTGTTTTTAGCATGGGTAATAATCTAACTTTTTATCTTGCTGGTCATAGTTGGGGAGTAGTAGATATTGATGAAAAAAATAAAGTTATTCATGTTGAACATTCAGACAAAGGAAGTTTACCAAAATGGGCTGGTCAACCAATGTTATTAACTTATGAACTATGCCAAGAATATCTAAAAATAATCTCTGGAGAGGCTGATATAAAAAATTTAGAAATAAAAGAAGAAGCTATGCTCAAGGGTATACAAGCAATAGAAAATGAAAATAACCAAAAATCAGAACAAATAATTATTGAGAAAAATGAAAAAAATATTTGTTTATTTACTTTTGCTGGTAATAAAGTTAATTACACATTAGCATTAATGCTTAAGTATATAATGACATTTGAAACATTTGAGGTCACGTCTTTTCAATTAACTCTACCTGTCCATCTAAGAGTTGAAGATATAAAATCTAACATAGAGAGATTTAAAAATAATAGTAATTATTACTTTTCATCTTCTTTTATTTCTAGGTTTACCAAATTTTTTCCTGAAATAGAATATTCAAAATTTCAATCATTCTTACCACGAGAATTATCAAATGAATATCTTGGAGATCTAATTTTGGATATACCAAAAACAGAATTTGTTTGCAAAAATTTTAACATAATATAAGATATGGGCTTATATCTTACTCCGATTAAACTAATTATTTACATAAAAAAGATATTTAATAGATTATTTTTAGGTCACATCTATTTTTAAAATGGATTGTTTATTATATAATTAATCAGTTCTATATTTTTTTAACTACATTTATCGAAGTTTAAAAAAATTAGTCGTCTTTCACTATACAGAAAGGCTATTTTTGCAATTTTTTCGCCGTAT
>JACMQJ010000558.1 GCA_014377055.1 Candidatus Sericytochromatia bacterium | reverse complement strand
CTTCTACTTTTACAAGATAATGCCTCTTATTACCAGTGTTTTTCAAGGTAAAAAAGATGCCTATAATTATTTACCAAATTCTTTGGACGAATTTCCTGCTCAAGAAGGACTAATTAGGATTATGAAAGAAGCAGGTCTTAAAGATGTAAAATGTTATGAGTTTGCAGGCGGGGCAACTGCAATACACGTAGGTATAAAATAGCTATATAATGATTATTAATACAGAAATACATACACTCGAAAGCTTAAACAAACTAGGTGAAAACACTCTTGTATCACATCTCGGTATTGAAATAACTGAGATTGGAGAAAACTTTATTTCTGGTAAAATGCCTGTCGATCGAAGAACAATTCAACCTGCTGGGTTGCTTCATGGTGGTGCTTCTGTAGTTTTAGCAGAAACATTAGGCAGTATTGCCGCTAATTGTTGCGTTGATCAACAAAAACAAGCATGTGTTGGACTTGAGATCAATGCTAATCATATTAGGGGAGTGAGAAGTGGATATGTTTATGGTAGAGCTGAAGCTGTACACATAGGCAAAAAAACACAAATTTGGGAAACCAAAATATACGATGGACAAAAAAAACTAACTTGCATTAGTCGATTAACAATAGCAGTAATTGACAAATAGGTAAATAGGATGAAAAATACAGCCATAAAAGATAAAGTAGACAACAAAATAGGATTCAAAAATATAAAAAATATTAGCTCCTCAATACTCTTAAACGCTCTTTATAGAGCAGCCGTAATTAATAATATGCCAGTAGCTTTATGGAAAGAATATGGTAATAATTCAATTTATTGTTTAGTTTCATTAAATGATCCTGAAATAAAAAATGTAAGTTTTAATAGTAATGATGCAAGTTTTGTATTTTCTCCTTTTGATAATAATGATAGTCAAAATAATTTCATCTTAAAGAAAGACATACTTTTAGACTTAAATAAAAGAACTATTGAATGTACAAATGAGTTAAATAACGAAGAATCTAATAAAATAGATAAATTTATACAATGTTTTAATCAGTATTTAGATAATTATATTCCTGTTAGCTATAATTCAAAACAAAATTTTGTTCCAGAAAATAATTATACTAAGGAAGAATTTTGTAATTTAGTAAATAAAGCAATAAATAATATAAAATCAGGTCGCACAAAAAAAATTGTTGTTTCTAGGACAAAAGATATTAAAATACCAGAAAAATTTGATATTATTAATTTTTTTGAAAAACTGGCTCTAAAATATAATAATGCTTTTGTTTCATTGGTGAATGTTCCACAAATTGGTACTTGGATTGGAGCAACTCCAGAAACATTATTAAAAGTCACAGATCAAGAATTATTAACTATGTCTGTTGCTGGTACACAAACTAACTCAGGAAATCTATCAAAGATAAAATGGAGTCATAAAGAAATACAAGAGCAACGTCTAGTTTCAGAATATATTGAATATTGTTTTTCTCAATCAGGTGTAACAAATTATATTGAAGAAGCACCTCATACACTTGATGCAGGTAAAGTTGTTCATCTAAAAACATTATTTAAATATAGTTCAACAAATGCCAAAGATATTGCTGACAATTTTTTAAAGCTAATGCACCCAACTCCTGCTGTCTGTGGCTTACCCAAAAAAGAAGCAAAATCATTTTTACTCGAAAATGAGATACATAATAGAAAATTTTATACAGGATTTTTAGGTACAATTAATATTAATCAAGGTGTATCAGAATTATTTGTTAACTTACGTTGTATGCAAATTAAAGAAGATAAAGCAATAATATATGTTGGATGTGGTATAACAGAGGACTCCATACCTGAAAATGAGTGGAATGAAACAGAAATGAAAGCCGAAGTATTATTATCAGTCATGAATAATGAATAGTTATAAGCCACACATTTTAAACTTAGTCGAAATTTGTGTTAGAAAAAATGTGACTAATTTTATCTTATCTCCTGGCTCAAGGAATTCACCTTTAACATTAGCTTTACTTAGACATCCAGATATAAAGTGTTATACCGTTACAGATGAGAGATCTGCGGCATTTATAGCTCTTGGCATGGCTCAACAATTACAAAATCCTGTAGGAATAGTTTGTACATCAGGGACAGCAACCCTTAACTATGCTCCTGCAATTACAGAAGCTTTTTATCAAAAGATACAACTATTAATATTGACAGCAGATCGACCTCCTGAATGGATTGACCAATTTGATAATCAGAGTATTAGACAATTTGGCATATACAAAGAAAATTGCCTTGGTAGCTTTCAATTACCCGTAGAACCAGAACATGACGATGCAAAATGGCATTCTGATAGAGTAGTTTCAGAAGCAATAAATTTAACAACTTATCCAGTAAGAGGACCTGTTCATATCAACGTACCTTTGCGTGAGCCACTCTACCCTAAAAATGGTCAAGAATTTAGCTATAATCAAAATGTAAAAGTTATTGATATTATTAATTCAGAAAGAGTTATTAGTAATGATAAATTTTCTGAGCTAATTAATGTATGGAATAAATCAGAAAAAATACTTATTCTAGCAGGTATGAATAATTGTGATAATTTACTTTCAGATATACTTAGTAAATTTAAGGATAGCAAAAATATAGTTATAATCAGTGATATAACATCAAATATT
>JACMQJ010000557.1 GCA_014377055.1 Candidatus Sericytochromatia bacterium | reverse complement strand
AAGCCCATTAGGTTTTGTCTGGACTGGTTTATAAATTAAGGACTTACTAATAAAAAATGGCTCAGGAATATAAATGGAAGTTTTTTTATAATTCAGACAATCATAATATAGATGAGATAATAACTTTTGCCGAAGAGCAATCTATAAAGGGATCATACTCAGATAATTCAAAAGGTAAACTTAGTGGTCTTATTTCTCAAATAGAAGATAACTTAGGTTATTCACCTGTTTTTTTTGAAGATAAAGGCATGATATATGGTCTTTCTGGGAATTTTTATTTAAATAGTAAATTAAGCAAAGAGCAATAAATATTTTTTGAAGGCTTAATCAAATGGAAAAATTTATATGTCCTATATGTAATAGAGAAGTTGATGATAATATTATCCCCTATCATAAAAAGGTAGAGGAACAAATTCTTGACGTAATACAAAAAACACTTCCTCGTTGGTATGACGGTGACAATAATAAAAAATGTATTGATTATTATCGTGCTTTGATGATCAATAAAACTATCAAATAGGCTAAAATAGATAGATGGCAAAAATTAACGAAAAAACAGATTTATTAAGAGACATTGCTCTTTACTTTAGTGAATATATGAAAATACTGAATCAATATCAGTATCAAAAATTAGACAAAAAAACTCAATCAATCAGAAAAAAAATATTAATCCAAATCAAAGAACAAGATGACCTAAAAACAATGGTAGACTATGTTTCTTTAATGCTTTATTATGGAACAAAACTCACATCTGAAGAATTAATAGATTTAAAGCTTCATAACGTAATTTCTGTGAATGGCAAACGTATTCGCTTAAAGCAAAACGAAAGTAAATCTACAATTTTGCTTGATGAAGAATGCTCTGATTTGGTTATAGAATTAATAAAAATGTTGCCAAAAAATAATAAGTATTTATTATCAACTTATGATATTGAAAAAATGGATACAGATAATTTTTATCGTATACTGCAAGAATATCCAAATAATTATGTTATAGAAAAGTTATCTCACTGCTTTCCTATTTATACTCATAGTGACTATGAAGTTATTCCAACACCATTAAAACTTAATGCTGACATGAGATACACAGGTAAAGGTGTTACTATCGCCTTTATTGATTCTGGTTTTTATCCACATCCTGATATTACACAACCACAAAACAGAGTACTAAAGTATGTAAATATAGCAGAGCCTGAAAAAGATGATTTTAAAGAAAGCTTATCATCTAGTTGGCATGGAATGCAAACGTCATTAAGTGCTGCTGGCAATGGTTTTATGTCAGGTGGATTATACAAAGGAATTGCTTCAGAAGCTAATCTCGTTTTGCTAAAAGTGACAGGAGCTAATGGTATAGAAACTGCAAATATTATTAAAGCAATAGAATGGTGTATTAGGAATAAAGAAGAGTATAATATTCGCATTCTTAATATTTCATTGGGTGGAGATCAAGCAAGCTCATATCTCGAAAATGCACTTGATCAAGCTGCCGAGGGAGCTGTACAATCTGGAATAACAGTTTTAGTTGCGGCTGGTAATGATGGAGATGGTTATAATATAATTGCACCACCAGCTTCTGCACCTTCTGTAATAACTGTTGGTGGCCTCGATGACAAAAATCGTTTGAATGTTAATGACTATACAATGTATCGTTCTAGTTATGGCACAACGCTTGATGGTTTATTAAAACCTGAAATAATTGCTCCTGGTATTTGGGTGGCTGCTCCCATACTTCCTGATACAAAACTTTATGAAGAATCAGAAATCTTAAATAAATTGAAAAATGAAAGTGAAGATAATTTTTTACTATTATTAGAACAAAACCTTGAAAAAATTAATTTAGACAAAAGTATTCTTAATAAGTCTCAAAATGAAATTAGAAAAGAAATTGAAAATCGCATAAAGAGTCAAAAAATAGTTGGTACATATTATCAACATGTCGATGGTACTTCTTTTTCTTCTCCTATTGTTGCCTCTGTTATTGCACAAATGATTGAGGCTAACCCTGCTCTAAATCCCCGTAGAATCAAACATATACTAACACAAACTACAGATAAACTATTTAATGTTCCTACCGAAAAACAGGGTTATGGAATGATTCATGCTCGAAAAGCTGTAAAAGAAGCTCTAAATGATATTCATCGGCTTGGATATAACCGCCCTATGTCACCTTGTGTTAGAGGAAATAATGTGACTTTTTATTGTATTAATCAAGAGGCTATTAGTGTCGCTTTAGTTGGTGATTTTAATGGTTGGAATCCATACAATGACTTTTTGATTAAAGAAGGAAAAAACTTATGGAAGCTAGAAAAAGAATTACAATCTATAGGTAACTATCGTTATAAATTTGTGATTGATGGTCATACATGGACTTACGATCAAGAAAATGAAAATAAAGAACCTGATGGCTTTGGTGGATTTAATAATCGGCTAAATATTTTTATTTGATTTCATGGAATAATACTTAACTTTTTAATAAAAATTAGGTAAGTCATGTTATTATTGAGTACTAAATCTAACCTTTTATTACTTAAATTTTAGATAACTAGTCAATAGTTAGAGATTATGCTGAAACTAAAGATATATTTATTAACCGCAAATTAAAAATTGAAGGAATTAAAAAAATGAAAAAGATAGTCACTCTATTACTAATTTCAACTTCAATTTTTTCTACAGGATGCTCAAAAAAACTACAAGTAAACTGGAAATTTAAAACAGGTGGTGCTGTTTACTCATCACCAACAATTAGTAATAGCACCGTATTTTTTGGTAGCGAAGATTTTTATGTTTATGCTTTAAATGAGAGTACAGGCGAAGAAAGATGGAAGTTTAAAACTTCTGGTATAGTTCATGGGACACCAATAGTTGAAAAAAATACTGTGTATGTTGGTAGTAATGATTCATACTTTTATGCTTTAGATTCAAGAACAGGCAATAGAAAATGGCGATTTAAAACTCAGGGTGGAATTAGTTCAACTCCTAATATTGTTAAGGGTACAGTCTTTTTTGGTAGTGATGATTCATATTTGTACGCACTTAATATAGCCAGTCATAATGTCAAATGGAAATTTAAAACAGGTGATTGGGTTTCAGGTTCAAGCACTTTATCAGGTAGCAATTTATATTTTGGTAGTTATGACCATAATCTTTATGCCGTTAATGTTAATTCAGGTAAAGAAGTTTGGAAATTTAAAACAAAAGGATTGATAACATCTACACCTATAGTTAAAGATAACATAGTGTATTTTGGAAGTAATGATCATAGTTTGTATGCTGTTGATGCTATTACAGGTAAAAAAATATCTTTTGAAAAAAAACTTGATGAAGGAAAAATTGCTCAAAAAGTTTGGAAATTTACAGCAGGTGATGATATAGCTGCAACTCCTCTTGTAACAAGAGATACAATATATTTTGGTAGCCTCGATAACCATGTATATGCTCTTGATAGAGCTACTGGAGAACAAAAATGGGATTTCAAAACTGATGGCCCTGTTTCAACAACGCCTATTATAGCCAATAACATAGTATACTTTGGTAGCCTTGATAAAGCATTATATGCTATTGATAATAAATCTGGAAAATTAAATAAAAAATTTACCACAGATGACAGTGTTTATTCATCACCAGCGATCAATAATGAAGTTATATATTTTGGTAGTAATGATAATCACTTATATTCAGTAAAATATTAGAAAGGACACTTATGCAATTAAAAGCCCAATTATCTCATTTTTATCATCCAGTACATGATATTAAAGAAGGAATAAAGTTTTTTAAAGATATACTAGGTTTAAAAGTAAATTTTAGTAATTTGACAACTACAACTCAAGAAGAGATTAGTTCGGATGATGTTAGTAATTTACAATGGGTTGAGTTTGACGCAGGTCATGTAATCTTGCTTGTCCAAAATGTGCCTAGTATTGTTCCTTATGATACAGGTATTGGATTTACTGTTGATAATATTGATGAAGCATTCATTTATTTTAAAAATAATGACATTGACATAAGCCGACCAATAGAAGGTATACAAGGAAAGATAAGGACTTTTGAAATCAAAGATCCTACAGGTAGTACCTTTACTATTTTTGGTAATTAATTGTAATCTCTTCTAAACTTAACTTTTATTTATCCTTTAAATAATAAAAGGGGTTGCCCTAGGTAAAAATGATAGTTATAATTAAATTAATTATGGCGGCATAGCCAAGTGGTAAGGCATGGCTCTGCAAAAGCTTGATCCCCAGTTCAAATCTGGGTGCCGCCTTCATAATATAAACCCTCAAAACCAATTAAAAAAATATTTAATATATTTGTCTATAATAATGACAAGATTTTTCTTAATTTTAGTATAATAAGTATATATTTATAAAATAAGAGGTTTTTTCATGTCAATCGCACCAACTGGAGCTTCCCCTATAAGACCTGTTACTACAGCATCACCTACTACTCCAAGCTCCTCACCAACTCCAGAAGTTTCAGCACCTCAATCTTTAGCAGCTTCTCTTGCACCAGTTGACACTGATACTACAAAACAACTCGCTTCTTCAAAAAATGTAGCTTCTCAAGTAAGTTTTCCAGATATGAATGATTCAAAAGAAAGCTCAAAAGTGAATCTTGTTGCACCTTTAATTGGTGCTATTGCTTCAATACTTGGAGGTCTTGGTGGAGCAGCATATAGCCAAGATTTAAGTGATAGTGTAAATAAAGGTTTAGACAAAGCCACCAGCTTTATAGGAAAACATGGTGATGCTTATAGTTTGAATCCCTTTGGTGGTGCTAATGATCAAAAAGAAAAAGCTGAAGAAGCAGAAAGACTTAAAAAGAGTGTTAGCCAAAATGGAAACCAAATAGCATAATTTTTTTAATTTGTTAAAGAGGTTTTTAGCCACGAATTATACGAATTAACACTAATAAGAAGAAGAATCAAAATATAAAATTATTTGTGTTCATTGCTCTTTATTCGTTCCTTATTTGTTGCTACAAATCTTAAAAAATAAGCTCTAATGATGGATGAAACAAACAAATAAAAATTCTCATAAAAAAAGAACCTAAATTATTAGGTTCTTTTTTTATTCTTTAAAGATTTACTTTATTGAAACTTTTCCGCCTTCAGCTTCAATCTTAGCTTTCATTTGTTCAGCTTCTTCTTTCTTTACTTTTTCTTTTACAGCTTT
>JACMQJ010000556.1 GCA_014377055.1 Candidatus Sericytochromatia bacterium | reverse complement strand
ATGGTGGAATTGTTGAAGATAAAGAAACAATTTATCGAGCAGCTGAAAAGTTGATATCTCAGGGTGCTAATGCCATAGCTATTTTTGCTGTTTTGGAAAATCCTTATCAAGAAGCGGAAGAAGAATATTTATTAGGAACAGGTGTTGATCCTATTGGTAGGGTTGAAGCAATAATATCTCATCTTTTAGTCGAAAAAACAAATTTACCTGCTGCTCATGCTCCTATATTTCTTAACGATTATACTAGAACAGTTGTTGATCCAAGAGTTTCAGCAGAAGAAATAGGATATACATATATTCCTTGTGTGATTAGAGGTTTACAATTTGCCCCTCAATATGTAGAGCCAAAGTCCAAAGATTGTATTAATATTGATGACGTTAATGCTCTAATTTGTCCATACTCAGCAATGAATGGTGATTGGCTTACACCTGCTTTAGAAAAAAGTATAAAAATAATTGCGGTCAAAAATAATTCTACAGCATTACATGATACACCTGAAAAATTAAATTTGATTAATAAAGTTATTGTTGCTGAAAATTATCTGGAGGTTATGGGTATTTTGGGTGCTTTAAAAGCTAATATAAACTATAAAAGCTTGATTAGACCTTTAAAAGGTGTAATTAAAATCCCAGAGGCTAAATAGTGTATCTTATTGAAGCTATAAAAATAGGTGAAAGTAAAATACTTGAATTAAAGAAAGTTTTACCAAATAATGACAGTATCGCTAAAACTATTATTGCTTTTTCAAACACTAGTGGAGGAAAACTTATCATTGGTGTAAATGATCAGAGAGAAGTCATTGGTTTAGGAGATATTGATATTTTTGAGATGCAAGATAAAATATCATCTATTATTTATGATAATTGTTATCCTCATATTTTACCTGAAATTTATACGACAAATATTAACAATAATCCTGTTCTGGTCGTAGAAGTTTTTCGTGGTAATCTTTTACCCTATTATTTAAAAAAATTGGGTAAAAATGAAGGAACTTATATCAGAATTGGGGCAACTAACAGAAAAGCAGGATATGAGAACATTCTGTAATTAGAAAGACAAAAAAGAAATATTAGTTTTGATGAAGAGATAAACTATGGTTATGATTTTAAGAATCTTGATATATCAAGAATTAAATTAAAATTTTCCAAAATAGACAAAATTTTAGATGAAAAGAAGCTAAAAAATTTAAAACTTATAAAAGAAGAACAGGGAAAAACTTATCCTACTAACGCCTTGCTCATTTTACTTGGTAAATTTGAAAATACAGTTATAAAATGTAGTCGGTTTAAAGGTAACACTGTGGAAGTTTTTATTGATAAAAAAGAATATGAAGGAGATTTATTTAGTCAGCTTGAAGCAACTGAAAATTTTATAAAAAATCATTTACATTTAAAAGGTGAAATTAAAGGTTTGCAAAGAACCGATACTTATGAAATACCTTTGGAAGCTATAAGGGAATCTCTTATTAATGCAACCATTCACAGAGATTACAGCAATATGGGAAGAGATATAAAAGTTGGAATCTATGATGATATTTTGAATATAGTTTCTCCTGGAAGTTTTCCTAGTACTTTAACACAACAGGATATTTTGGAAGGGCGTTCTGAAATAAGAAATAAGATAATTGCCAGAGTTTTTAAGGAGCTAGGTTATATTGAGCAATGGGGTAGTGGTATAAAAAGGATTAAATTATCCTGTATTGCCAATGGGCTAAAAGAACCTTTAATTCAAGAAAAAGGTGATTTTGTAGATGTAGAATTATTTAGGTTACAGATTAATTTAAAAAAAGTTTCGACGGATTACGACGGATTAACGACGGATTACGACGGATTAGAACTCGATGAAAAAAAGATAATTGAACATATAAATAAAATAGGAAAAATTTCCACTAAAGAATTAAAAGAGATATTGAATATTGGTGATACAAAGGCAAAAGATATTTTTAAAATAATGATAAATAAAAACTTGATTGAAAGAAAAAGTAGTGGAAGAAGTACTTTTTATGTTTTGGGTGGTAAAAGCTGATCCCTTGTTCAAATAAATTTAATTTTAGTATATTGATCGTTTAATGACCATTGATAATATTTTTTTCTAAATCATAATAATAAAGGTTAAATTGACTAGAAGGTGATTCATCAAGCTCTTTTTTTAATATTTTAGTTAATTTAACTTTAATAGACTTTAATAGATTAATATTATTAGTAATATTTGCGTAATTCAAAAAATATAAATATCCCTTTTCATCAATAGGATCAATGTTAATTAACTTTTCAATCCAATACTCAGCCTCATCATCTTTTATATCTAATAAGTATTTTATCAAAAAATCAAATAATTTATTTGCATTATTTTTTAAATGTTCTCTCTCTGAAATCCAGTTATCTGCAAAATCTAAATCAGGTAAAAGTAATCCTGAATAATTTTTTAAAGCTATTTGTGCAAATTGAATTTTTTCTTTTTGAATGTTTGATTTTTTCCATTCCTTATAATTATTTTCAAAGTTGATTAAGTCGCAATCATAAGGATATGACCAGTTAAATCTATAACATGAATCTTGGAATAAGATAAATGATGAATTTTTATTTTTTCTTTCTGGCTCTAAAACTTTTCTTAAACTGTGAATGCTAACGTCAAGATTACTTAATGGGTTATCCAATGTGTCGGATGAAAAAATAAGTTCGGCTAAAGTTTCTCTGTGAATACCTTTTGGGTTAAGTAATAAGTGTATCAAAAGATGTTTTGCTTTTTTTCTTGACCATTTATTAATAACTCTGTCGCCAACTTTAATTTGGAAACCATCAAACATCTTTATGGTTATTTTTTCAATATTATTATTGGTAATAGTATTTTTTACAGATGATAAAGAATTATCTGTAGGAGAAATTTGATTTATTAAAACATTTATCTCTCGAATAAGTCCATTACTCTTACTAATATTTGCTTTTATTAATAATTCTTGAAGACAAATTTGTGCATCATTATTTTTTCCTTCTCTAAGAATAGTCAAGGCATAATTAAGTTGTGCGTGTAGATACTCAAAGCTTTCTTTTTCAAGAGTACTCAAGGCAAGATTATGACAGATATGAGCGTTATGATAATCTTTTTTAAATCTAAATATTCTAGCTTCAATATCAGCAATCAAAGGAATTAAATATTTCCACTTTAATATTTTGGAAACATCTTTGATTTTACTTAAAATTTTTACAGCTAATTCTAAATCTACTTTTTCACCCAATAAACCATAAAATGCTAAATTTAATAACATGATTGGCTGAGCTTTTAGTGATTGATTGTT
>JACMQJ010000555.1 GCA_014377055.1 Candidatus Sericytochromatia bacterium | reverse complement strand
ACGTTTACATTGATATTAATATCTTAGACTAACTGCATTACTATTCTTTGTCTATATTCATAGTATAATCAGTACCAAGATATTTTTTGAATATTAATAATTATTGGTATTAAGTATATGACAACTAAAAAATCAGACGAAAATAAAGTTATAACAGAAAAAGAAATAAAAGAAAATTTTTTGGAACATCTAGAGTCAGGATTCGCCAAAGAATTAGATAATGCAACTAAATTAGATGTTTACGACAGTTTTGTCTATACAACTAGAGATTTATTAATTAAAAGATGGATAAAAACAAAAAAAGAATATTTATCAAAAAATGCAAAAACTGTAAATTATATTTCTATGGAATTTTTGATGGGTCGTGCTTTAGTAAATAGCTTATTAAATCTTGGAATCTATGATGAAAGTTCAAAAGGTTTGATGGAGCTTGGTGTTAATCTTGAGGAATTAGAAGAAATAGAGTTAGATGCGGGGCTTGGTAATGGTGGTTTAGGAAGACTTGCAGCTTGTTTCCTTGATTCTCTAACAACATTAAAATATCCTGCGTTTGGTTATGGTATTCGTTATGAATATGGTATTTTTCAACAGAAAATACAAGATGGATATCAGATTGAATTACCTGATAATTGGCTCAGATATGGTAATTCTTGGGAAATACCTAGACCAGAAATGATTTATCTTATCCCTTTTTATGGTGATGTAAAAATATACCTTGATAAAAAGGGCAAACATGTTTATCAATGGCAACCATCTCAAACTGTTATGGCAATGGCTTATGACTATATGATACCAGGTTATAAAAATGACAATGTAAATACTCTTAGATTATGGGGTGCAAAATCTACCAGAGATTTTGATTTTGATGATTTTAATAAAGGTGATTATATTGGAGCTATTGAACAAAAAGCTGAAACCGAAAATATATCAAAAGTACTTTATCCTAATGATATGTTTAATAAAGGTAAGGAATTAAGATTAAAACAAGAATTTTTCTTCTCATCAGCAACACTACAAGATATTATTAGAAGATACCACATGTATAACTCAGATAATTTTAATAATTTTGCAACTCAAAATGCCATACAACTTAATGATACTCATCCTGCAGTGGCTATACCTGAATTAATGAGATTATTGATGGATGTTGAAGGACTAAGTTGGGAAAAATCATGGGATATAACCACAAAAGTATTTAGTTATACCAATCATACTGTTATGCCAGAAGCTTTAGAAAAGTGGTCAACCGAATTATTTAGTTATGTTTTACCTAGACACATGCAAATTATTTTTGAAATTGAAAGAAGATTTTTAAAATACGTTGAATCAAAATATCCAGATGATCAAGCTAAACTTGATAGAATGTCTATAGTCAAAGATGGAACAGTAAGAATGGCTAATCTTGCTATTATTGGTAGTCATACTATTAATGGTGTCGCTAAATTGCACACAGAAATTGTAAAACACGATATTTTTAAAGATTTTTATGAGCTTAATCCAGAAAAATTTCAAAATAAAACAAATGGTATTACTCAAAGAAGATGGTTGCTAAAGTGTAATCCAGGTCTTTCTAATCTTATTACTGAAACAATCGGAGATAAGTGGATTACAGATCTATATGAACTAAAAAAACTAGAGCCATTTGCCGAAGATGCTAAGTTTAGAAAAAAATGGAAACATATCAAAAAAATTAATAAGCAAAGACTAGCTGAATGTATTAAAAAAGAGCTTAATACTGACATTAATATTGATTCAATAATTGATTGTCAAATAAAAAGAATACATGAATATAAAAGACAATTAATGAATGTTATGCATATAATTCATTTTTACCTTGAAATAAAAGATAATCCTAACAAAAAAGTAGTTCCAAGAACATTTGTTTTATCAGGTAAAGCAGCACCAGCATATTTTATTGCTAAACTTATTATAAAGCTTGCCAATAGTGTGGCTGAGATTGTTAATAAGGATGCTGATATAGGAGACAAAATAAAAGTTGTTTTTTTACCAAACTATCGAGTTTCATTAGCCGAAATTATTATACCAGCGGCTGATTTATCAGAGCAAATTTCAACCGCAGGTATGGAAGCTTCTGGTACAGGTAATATGAAATTTGCTTTAAATGGTGCTTTGACTATAGGTACTCTTGATGGAGCAAATATAGAAATAAAAGAAGAAGTTGGCGATGATAATATCTTTATTTTTGGCTTGACTGATGAAGAAATAAAAGCTAAAAAAAGTACTTATAAACCTATGGATGTTTTTAATCAAGAACGTGAAGTGAATAGAGTTATTAATCTTATTGCAGAAGGATTTTTCTCCAGAAATGAGCCAGGCTTATTCAAACCTTTAATAGATTCACTTTTATATCAAGGAGATAATTT
>JACMQJ010000554.1 GCA_014377055.1 Candidatus Sericytochromatia bacterium | reverse complement strand
TATTTTTTAAATAAAGCGTTGCATGATGATCAAAGTAGAATTAGCTTATATAAAAAATTAACTTCATTATACGCTTATCAAGGTCAATCACAACCAATAATAGAAAAATATGAAAGTGCTATCAAACGTTATCCAAATAGAGTAGATTTTTATAACGACTTGGCTGAATTGTATGTTAAAAATAAAGTAGATTATAACAAAATAAATGATTTATTTATTAGAGCAGTTGAGGCAAATCCAACTAACAGTCAGTTACATGTTTCTTTGGGCGATTCTTATTACTATAGTAAAGCTTTTGATAAAGCTAATGATGAATATCTCAGTGCTATCACATTAGATAAAAATAATACTGATGCCTATGGAAAGTTATTAAGCCTATATTGGGATAAAGCTGATTATGCTAAGGTTACACAGTATGCCAGTGAATCAATAAAAAATAATAATAATTTTCCCACCGCTTATTTATGGTTAGGATCTGTCTATCTTAAACAAAATAAAACTCAAGAAGCTATTAATGTTATTAAAAAATCTGTTACTTTAAGACCTGATTTTATAATTGGTTATAACTCCCTAGGTTTAGCTTATCGAGCTGATAAAAAGTATGACTTGGCAATACAACAATTTATGAAAGCGGTTGAGCTTAACCCAAATTATGAAGAAGCCATGTTTAATCTTGGTGATACTTACATGCAGAAAAAAAGTTATAGTGATGCCGAAAAAGCATATAATATTATTTTAAAAGGTGATCCCTACAATGATGCTGTATATTTTGCTTTAGGTAATTTATTTACGGAAAGTAAAGAATTTGATAAATCTGTCAAAAACTTTGAAAAAGCAATACTTTTAAATCCAAAATCATTAGATTATAGAAATAATTTGGGTAACTCTTACCTAAAACAAAACAAATTGGGTAATGCGGTTGAAGAATTTGAAAATATATTGAGAATAGATCCTAAATATGCCACAGCTTATTATAATATTGCCTGTGTATATTCTTTAAAAATGGATAACAATTATTCTTTAAAATTCTTGGAACAAGCCATAAATCTTGATAGCTCATTAAAAAGTGTTGCCAAAAATGACCCTGACTTAACAAGCCTCAAAGATGATAATAGATTTAAAGAATTAGTGGAATAAAGAGATTAGATAATGGTTTTAAATAAAGTTAAAATAAAAAGTTTTGAAGTTTGGGACGGAGAAACTGGAGAGGCTGATGTTATAGCACAATTTGCTAATGGCAAGATACTAAAAGCGTTTACGTTGGATAGCTTTGAAAGTGATCAAGAAATTGAGATAATTGTTTCCTTATTTTGCAAGGATTATCAAATTGTTGATGACGAGCAAAAGGCAATTATTACCAATACAGATGAAAATTATAAAGTAGAAATGAGTGGGAAAATAGTTGAATATATCTCTGATATAGAACAAGGAGAAATAATTGTCGTTGATGTTGGAAACCTTTTTATCAATGTCTATGTTTCAGAAGACAACGTTTCACAAGAGTCTGTGGGTAAATATTTTATAGGTAATGGTAGGCTAGATATAGAAAATGAGTTTATTTCATGATACAATTAGTTATCTGTATTACATAATTATTTAATTTATAATTTCAAAAATATATGGCTAGAATAATATGGCTAAAGAGTCCTCAGTGAATGAAGTTGATTTGGTAATACCAATGTTACCTGATATAGAAGTAGCTGCCACAAAAACGGCTGCAGCTGTTGCCGAATACATGAAATTTGATAGTGACAAAATAGATGAACTCAATCAAGCTTTGATAGAAGCCTGTATTAATTCATTTGAACATAGCAAGAGTTTGGACAAAAAGCTATATATAAAGTTTATTATTAATGATAATGAATTAACTGTTGTCATAAAAGATAAGGGTTCAGGATTTGATACAGGCTCAATAAATGAAAATCCTGATATAAAAGACAAATTAAAATCTGACTACAAAAGAGGTTGGGGCTTAATGTTAATGAAAAATTTGATGGATAGTGTTGAAATTGACAGTAACGAATACGGTACTACACTAACAATGACTAAAATAAAATAGGTATGGAGATAAAAGTGTCTGACGCATTTGATGTTAAAGTTGAAAAGAGAGCTAATTGTGCCGTTTTGAGAACAGAAGGTTATGTTAATAATCTTGGTGGCGAAAAGATCAGCGAAAAAGTAGATCAACTAATAGATACAGGTATTACAGTTTTTATTATTAATTTTGAAAAATCTAATATAGTTAATAGTATTGGCATTTCTATTTTAATAGAAGTTATTGAAAAGCTTGTTGATATTGGTGGAAAAATATATTTCACTAATCTTACTAAGACTATCAGTAAAACTTTTTCGATAATGGGATTAACTCAGTTTGCAGAAATATGTGAAACTGAAGATGATGCTATAAAAGAAGTATCCAAATAAGAGAGTTTAAAATATGTTAGGTAACAATAGAGATCCTGATAAAAAAGGACAGGAACAACCAAAGAAATTTCCTACTAACCCATTTAATAAGGTAGGTACTTCTTCTACATCCTCTGTTCCAGGTAAACCAATAGTTGGTAAACCAGTAGAAAAGCCAAAAATGGATAACTTTCAGAGAACAAATAAGGTTGATAGAGGTACAGGTCAGCTAAATGCTGGTAGTAACATGAATCTAACTCAAGCTCCTCCAGAAAATAGAAAATTTACAGAAACATCTCTTGATGATGGAGCTACTATTATTAAATATGATGTTCCACAAAAAATAGATAATCTGATAATGGATGCTAAGTCAAGAATGGGTGGCGAAAACTCTAAGTTTTTTAGTAAAGGTTGGGTTATTGGCAATGAATTAGCCAAAATATCACCTGATGGCTTATCTATAACATATTATCCAAGAGAAGTTTCTGATTTAGTTCAGGAATTAATTGGATATCCAATGAATGAAGAATAATAATAGTATTGTGATGAATAAAATTGCGTAGAGCTAAATAACTGTGAGTCAATTATTAAATGAATTTGGGAATGTAGATATAGATAAATTAGTCTATAATCTTAACTCTTTGAATGATGTATCGCTTGAAATAACTTCTGATAGTAGTTTGGAAGTATCTCTTGCCAATCTTCTAAGAATATTAATGGGAACTCTTGGAACAACTAAGGGTTCTATTTTGACCTACGCTCCTTTTAAACTTGCCTTTGAATCATCAGTAGTAAAAGGTTTTGAAGGTAATTTATATTTTCGTTCTATGCCCAAAGAAATTAATGAAATAACAAATTTTAAAGGTGTCAGTACTATTAGTGAGTTAGAGAAAAATTTCCCTGATTTTGTTAAAAGAAATCAAGCTATGTTTGATAAGAATAGTTTTTCTTTGTGGGTAACACTTAGTGTCAAGGGTAGATTAGTAGGTTCAATTATACTTGGAAAAAAATTAACCAAAGAAGATTATCAAACTACTGATATGATACTTTTATCAATTATATCCAATCAAATATCCATCGCAATTGCTAATTTTCAGTTAATAGATGAATTAAAAAAGACTAATGATAAGCTTAGAAAGCAAAATTTTGAGTTAGTTGATGCCAATTATGGTATTTCAGAAATGAGGCAAATAAGTGTTGAATTAAGTAGTATTATGGATGTTAATAGCCTACTTGAAACCTTTTTAGAAAAATCTATTCAGTATCTTTCATGTACCAAAGGCATATTATTCAGGCTTGAAGGAGATATTTTAAAAACTGCCGCTGTTTCCAAAATAAATAATATTAAACCTGAAAAAAATTTCAACTTATCTGATGGTGGCGAATTATTTGCACGATTAATCGAAACAGGTGAACCTCAGAGAACAGAATCCAAAAGGTTATTTGATATTGAATCAAAATATATCATTTGTGTGCCTCTAAAATCAGAACGAGAAATGTTAGGCATTTTGTGCTTATTTGATAAAGAAAGCCGAGTTGATAAGGATAATAAAGAAGCTCTCACACCATTCAGTGAAAGAGATGAATCAATGATTATTTCACTTGCCAATCATACAGCAACACTTTGGCAAAAAGCAAGATTTTATGAATTAGCAACCATTGATGGTCTTACCCAGTTGTATGTCAGGAGATTTTTTG
>JACMQJ010000099.1 GCA_014377055.1 Candidatus Sericytochromatia bacterium | reverse complement strand
GTTAAGGTTTCACGATTAGAGATGAAAGGGGGTTGTATTTCTTCATATCCATGTTGATTAGTGTGCAAATCAAGCATAAAATTAACTAATGCTCTTTCTAGTCTTGCTCCTTGACCACGCATCATCACAAATCTTGCACCAGCAAGCTTGGCAGCTCTTTCAAAATCCATCAACCCTAATTCTTTACCAATTTCGTCATGTGCTTTTGGTTCAAAATCAAATTTTCTAGGTTCGCCCCATTTTCTTATTTCAAGATTAGCAGCTTCATCAGTACCAACAGGAACACTTTCATGGACTAGATTAGGAATAGAGAGCATTGTTTCAGAAATATTATCTTGTAAAACTTTCACTTGATCTTCGATATTTTTGATCTCATCACCAATTTGCTTGACTTCGGTTTGTGCTACAGTTGTATCTTGTCCATCTTTTTTTAATTTGGCGATATTTTGTGAATAATCATTACGTTTTTTACGAAGTTCGTCCGCTTTTACCTGTAATTCTCGGTAAGATTTATCTGAATCAATTAAATTTGGCACATCTATTTTGTAATGATGTCTTTTTTTAAGTGATTCTTCGACTATTTCTGGATTAGTTCTTAAAACTTTTATATCTAGCATTATTTTTTGTAATAGTGTAAAACTATAAATCCTTTCTCGAAAAGCAAATAGAATTTCTTCTAATATATGATGACCAACAAGATCATGACCTATTTTAACACAAAAGCAACTATTTATTAGTCAAATTAGTGAGACAATTTTTATAAATTATAGATTTATATTATAAATATTTCAACAAAAAAAGGACAAACTATAAAAGTTTGTCCTTAAAAATAACAAGAATTTAGTTATTACTTAGCAAAATTAGTGGCTCTTGTTTCTCTAATAACTGTTATTTTTACTTGTCCTGGATATTCCATTTCAGCTTCTATCTTTTCGGCTATATCTCTGGCGAGCTTTGGAGCATATTCATCATTAACAGCGTCAGGCTGAACCATGATTCTTATTTCTCTACCTGCTTGCATAACAAAGCATTTCTCTATTCCAGGGAATGAATTGGCTATATCTTCAAGCTTTCCCATTCTTTTGATATAATTTTCGACAGGCTCCATTCTAGCTCCTGGTCTTGCCGCTGATAATGCGTCAGCTACCTGAACAAGTACAGCTTCAACGGTTTCAAACTCAATATCATGATGATGACAAGCCATTGCGTGAAGCACTTTTGGGCTTTCATTATATTTTCTAGCAAGTTCAACACCCAAAACGGTGTGGGTTCCTTCTTCTTCATGAGTTAATGCTTTACCCAAATCATGTAATAATCCTGCTCTTTTAGCTAGTTTTATATTAACCCCTAACTCTGCAGCCATTATACCTGCTAGATGTGAAACCTCTTTGGAATGCTGTAAAATATTTTGTCCATAACTTGTACGATATTGCAATCTTCCAATAGTTTTAACGATTTCAGGATGAATATTTTGTATTCCTAATTCAAAAACAGTTTTTTCTCCTGCTTCACGTATTTTTTGATCAACATCATTTCGAGCTTTTTCTATTACTTCTTCAATCCTAGTTGGATGTATTCTTCCATCAGAAACTAGTGCTTCGAGAGCCATACGGGCTATCTCTCTTCTCACTGGATCAAAACCTGAAATAACTACAGCCTCTGGAGTATCATCAATCACTAATTCAACCCCTGTTAGGTTTTCAAAAGTACGAATATTACGACCTTCACGACCAATAATTCTACCCTTCATATCATCAGATGGTAAAGTTACAACTGATACACATGACTCAACTACATGATCTACTGCACATCTTTGTATCGCTTGAGATAAAATTTTTCTGGCAAGTTTATCAGAATCATTTCTGGTTTTTTCATCATATTCCTTAATCTTTTGGACATATTCTTGTTTTAGGTCATTTTCAACTTTATTCAAAAGAACTTCTTTAGCTTCATTCATATTCATACGGGCAATTTTTTCGAGCTCAGTATTTTCTTTTTCAAGTAGCTCATCAAGTTTTTGGCTTTTTAATGAAAAATCTTCTTCTATTTTTTTCGTATTTATTTCTTGTATTTCTAGTTTACTAAGTTTTTTGTCAAGATTTTCTTCTTTTTGAATTAATCTTTTTTCTTTTTCTTTTATCTCTTTTTCTAATTCTTCTTTTTCTCTAAATAGCTCTTCTTTACCATGTAAAACAACTTCTTTTTTCTTTTGTTCGATTTCAAAAAGTTCTTCCTTGATTTGTAATTCTATTTCTTTTTTTCGTTGCTCCACATCTCTATTGCCATCTTTTATTTTTTGATCATAATCTTTTATTTTAAGCTCAAAGTCTTTCATTTTTTCGTTAAATAATTGTGACTTTGATTTATATAAAACAAAGCTGACAATAGCAATAACTGCTGCGACAGCAAGCATAACTATGCTTATAGTTTCCACTTCATACCTCCATTTATATAATATTTAGAGCAAAGTCAAGCTTTAAAAAAGCTCCATTATTGATAATAATTATTTAAAAAAATTAATTAGAAACTAGACTTAAAATATCCTCTTTTATGTCAAAGTTTGAATAAACATTTTGTACATCATCATTATTTTCTAATAGGTCAAGAAGCTTTAAAACCTTCTTTGCGGTTAGTTCATCATTTATTTCAACACTGTTGTTAGGAAGCATTGAAATTTCCACATCTGATGTAGTATAACCTAATTTGTCCAAACCTTTTTGTACACTTTCTAATACATTATTATTAGGCTCAGTAATTACTTGATATATTCCATTATCTATCTCGACTACATCATCAGCACCAAGCTCAGCTGCTGACATAAAAAGATCGTCAAAGTTAATTAAATCACCTTTATGATCACTGACTGTCATAATTCCTTTTTCAGAAAACATCCAACCAACACATCCAGTTTCACCCATATTTCCGTCACATTTAGTAAAATATGATCTTATTTCTCCAGCTGTACGATTTCTATTATCCGTCATTGAGCTTACTATTACCGCAACACCACCAGCTCCATATCCTTCATACTGTAACTCTTCAAAGTTTTCGGTATTTGATCCAGATGTAGCACGTTGTATTGCTTTTTTAATATTTTCAAGTGGCATAGAAGCTTGCTTTGCTTTTTCGATACATGTTTTTAGTCTAAAATTACCAGCAGGATCAGCACCACCTAATTTAGCTGCAACATATATTTCTCTTGACACTTTTGTAAATGCAGCACCACGCTGACTATCTATTTTGCCTTTACTTCTTTTTATCTGAGACCACTTAGAATGACCAGACATAAAACATCTCCTTATGATTTTTACTACGTTATTTGCGTTCTCACACTAACAATAGTTTAGCATTTTGTTATTCTAAAATGCGTGCTAAATTTATAAATTGATATTTTTTAGTTAAACTTTCAAAGACTTTAGCTTATCATGATTTTTTATTAGCCAAGATACTGTGTCATTAATAGTTTCTTGACCATTCCTATTAAAAAAGCCCAAGTCTTTGGCAGCATAACGAGAACGAATATCCCAATATTTACCTGCCATCTCTATCACTACAGGATCAGGAATCGGACTTTTTGCATTCATAAGACCAGCAGCAGATGAAAATATATTAGCTAATAATAAAGCTAATGGATGAGGAAGATGAAAGCGAGGAGGCTTTACACCTGAAGAATTTTCAACCATTTTAAAAAAGTTATCTATAGAACAAGCAACACCACTAAGATGATAAACAGGTTTTGGCTCAGGATGTAGCATCGCTGATACTAACGCAGATGATGCGTCACGAATATCAACAAAGTGCATACCACCATTAATCAAAAATGGTAAAGCACCACGTAAATATCTAATAATATTACCAGTAGAACGAAAACGATGATCACCAGGTCCTAATAAGACAGGTGGGCGAATAATAACTAGCTCAACACCAAGCTTATTTGCTAATTTTCTGGCTTCACGTTCAGCCTTTAGTTTTGAATCATAATATGGCCATCTCTTAATTTGGTTTTCTTGATATGGTGAATGCTCATCAGCCCATTCATTACGAGAATCAAAAACTCCTACTGTTCCAGATGTAGACACATATACCAAACGGCATTTTTTAGCAGCGGCTAAACGTACCATATCAAGCGTACCCTCAATATTTGTTTTGTAAACATCTTCACAATGTGAACGGCTATGATGTACAAGGGCAGCCAAATGAAAAATACCATTTATTTGACCTATAGAGTCAGGGCTTTGAGATATATCCGAAAAGCTACCTGTTATTATCTCATCACATCTAACTGCTTGAGTCCAATCTTGTTCATCCCAAGTTTTATTATCTCTAACCAATGGAATAGATTGAATATTAGGATAATCTTTATGCAAATATTCAATAAGATGACGACCCAAAAACCCTGTTGCACCTGTGATTAAAAAACGTTTATGCTCAATCATTACTTTGATCTACCTTGAAGTGACTTATTTTTAATCAAATTACAGGCTTCATAAAAATTATCAGCATCTAACCATTTTGAACCCGCAATAAAACCATTTTTAGTATCATTTTCTTTAATTATCCCATGTTTGACTAATGCAGCTAATGCCTCTTCAACAAATGGTAAAAAGCTATTTGGTAATTTTTTTACCAGCTCATTAGCAGTTGCTAAATTACCATTATTTTTTAACGCTATAGCCAAGATCCTTTTATATTCTTTGGTAAGTGGCTCAAATACTTCATATAAAAAATTATTTAAACGAATGTCAACTTTTGCTTCTGAATCCAAATTACTATATTCTTTTATAAAGTCCAGATTATAACCATTTTCAGATATATGATGTTCTAAAACTGGATGCTTAGGCCATATTTTTAATAAATCGGAATAAAAATAATGTATCCAATGATAACGCATAGTTAATTCATTAATCGGATGTACACTTGCTATATTTTTGAGAGGGCTCTCAATAAAATTACCACCTCTATCAATAATAGATTGGATCATCCATTCCAAATCAATACCATTAACTGGATGATGATGTAAAAATGATCTTAAGTGAAAGCTAGAAACAGAAGTTTTATCCTGTAATTCTTGCATAACATCTTTACTAACTTGATGAACATCTGTTTGTGACCCCATAATTACAGGAGCCCCACAAGTAATATGAACACGACCCAAATTAACTTTGCCTGCTATCATGCGACTTGTCCATTTCATCAATGATCTAAGTTTCATTTTCTTTTTATTTACGGCTCTAAGCTCAGATAAAAAGGATCTTTCTTCTGGAATAAGATCATAACTAATAGAGATTGGTAAAATAGTGCAAGGAATACCTGTATTTTGCAAAGCACGTAATAAGCCACGTTTAGGTTTTAAAAACTGCCTAGATCTACTGCGAGCACCCTCAATAAAAAACTCTAATGTTTGATTTTGGTCAACTAATGTCTGTATTTTTTGTTTTAATTTAGGATCTTCTTTACCTTGACCTCGTTGAATATAAAAAGCATAAGTTTGCTTAAAGAACCAACCCAAAAAAGGTATATTAGCAAAATCATTAGCAGCTGCAATCTGAGGAATTGGTATATTAAGATCTGGATGTGAAAAAAATAAATATGAACAAAGTATAAAATCCATATAACTACGATGATTTGGTACTATAACAAGTAAATTACCAGAATCAACCTCTGTCATTGCATTTTCAAAACTTTTACGGTCAAAGGTGATAGAATCAGTACATTTTCTTAAACCTTTTCTAACAACGTAAGATGCCAAACGAATGGCAACATTGCCGTGTGGTTGCTGAGTAACCCATTTTAAATCTCTTTTTGGATGCTTATGCTTGTCACCAGCTAAAATTGTTTCACCTGATTTATGTTTCATCAAATGTTCATGAACTCCACTACAAACCATCTCAATATATTGTTTATCATCAAGTGGCATGATAAGAGGTGTTGATGCCTCAAAATGAAAGGAATTATGAGTAAAATATGGGAATGCTTTATTTAAGTATTTAATACGATTTGATAGAGTTTTTACTTGTCTTTGTTGTTTTGGTTGCTTCATTAGTCCAAACCATTTTTCAGCAAGAGTAGAAGGAATAGTATGACTAATAAAATTTTCAAAACGAATTGATTTACCATTACTAATACGACTAACTTTTGCTAACTTATGAACAGGATTACGCTGAAAATAGCTCTCAATACCAGTAACACAATTACCAATTCGACAACCTCTGTTAATTCCAGATACAACATGTTGAATTAATGGTCTAACACCTTTAGATTCATGCCAAAAAGCGGTATTAATGACTCTATTTGAAACATCGTCACAAGGAACAATATCCAAAATGGTATTTTCTTGAGCTTCGATACACTTTAATAATCCAGAGCCAATCAAAGAAACAAAACCAGCAAAGGCAGCATAACTATCAATCCAACCAGGATGAGGATATTGCCAACTAGCTGAGATAATACTAGGACGAACAATTGCCAAAGGAATATTTCCTTTGCGACGACTCAACAACTGTTCACTGATACATTTTGTAAAAGTATAAGTGTTTGGATGTCCAGTTTTAGCCATAAGTTCTTTTTCGTTAGCTGTTCCAGACAGAATACTTTGATAAATTAATTCTGGATCAAAAGGCAAATTAACTAACTCTTCTGGAATCTTAACGCCCTCACCAGGATGTGGTGAAACATAAGCAGTCGAAACATTAACAAATGAATCAAGTAATCCACATTTACGAGCAAATTCAAGAACATTTAAAGCACTAGTAATATTGGAGGCTGCAGCATCAGCAAGAGGCAAATTAAATTCAACCGAAGCAGCACAATTAATAATTTTATTCAGTTCTTTTTGTAAGTTAGAGCTTGTCAAACTATCCATACCAAAATCGACTAAAGTTAAATCACCTGAGACTATTTTTACTGATTTTGACCAATTTAATGCAAGATTGCTAAAACAAGCAGAAGAAGCAACTTCATTATTAAATCTATCTGGAGCTGATGTTTTTTCATTGGTTCTTCTATTTGTTTTTTCACGTATCAAAACATAGATAGTATCAATACTTAATTCTGTCTTACGCCTAACTAATTCTTCAAGAACAACTTTACCAACAAAACCCGTCACACCTGTTAAAAGGATGTTTGAGCCTTTATTCATTCATTTTCTCCCAATATCTTACTGTTTTGGGTATTAGAGTGTGTAGAGTCGCTATTGTATAAATTACCAACACCAAATATATTATCAGGATCAACTGCTTCCTTCATCAAACGATTCCAGTCGATCATGGTTTTGCTCATAATTTGCGGTAAAAAATGCTGACGTAATTTACCGATGCCGTGATGATGTGATAAAGAACCACCAGAGCTTAAAATTTCTTCACGAGCAATATTTTCTAATTGATTAAAAGTCTTAGGAGGATTTTCTAATCCTTTGTATGAGATACCTAAATAAAAGTAAACACAAGCACCTGTATCATATACTTGAGTCACACGACAAGTAACAAAAGGTCTTCCGGGAAGTCCCATTGCAGCATGTTCCTTAAAAATGCGAGCTTTTGTATTTTCACATAATGATAATAATTGACTCCAAGGAACAGAAGTTTCAAATGATTCACCAAGTAAATAATGTTTCATTATCCAATCACGCAAATAAGCGATACTAAAAGTTAATTGATAGCCTTTTTCGCCATTTTCTGATCCAGCTTTCATACCACCATGTTTGGCAGCAGTGCGATAAACTCGTTTTTCTTGAGCTTCAACAGCTTCTTTACTTCCTTCAAATACTAGTGTAGAAACCACCATTTTATCAGGATCAAATCCTTTAATTTTGGTTACAATAAATGATTCCATTTTTTTCTTAAATACTTTCATGCCAACAGTAGCAGGCTTGAGAGCCATAGAAAATTTAAATTGAACATTATCAACCAAACGAACACTAGCAGGAGGATTTCCAGCTTTTGCCAAGTCATACATAAAAGCAGTACCTTCTTCAAAGCTTGGAAAAATAATAGATCCATAATGTTTTGCTTCTGGTAATTCAAAAAGTTTAACAATAGCAGAAGTAATAATACCTAGATTACCTTCTGAGCCAAAAATCCATTGACGAGGATCTGTACCAACAGACTCACGTGGAGCAATACTTGATCTATGCAATTCACCATTAACAGTTACTACATTAACATCAAGCACAATATCTTCAATATTTCCATATTTATTTTTTTTCATACCACTGGCATTAGTTGCGATCCAACCACCTAATGTTGAAAACTCGATACTATCAGGCTCATGCCCCATTGTAAATCCATATTCTTCAAGTTGATTTGAAATATGACGACCTACGGCACCAGCTTGAATACAAGCCATTCTATTTACTTTATCGATCCATAATATACGATTCATAAACTTCATATCAACTGAAACAATAAAACGTATTTCATTTTCAGGACATGATAATGCCTCAGTAACACTAGTACCACCACCAAAAGGAATTAATACTACGTGGTTAGCTACAGCTGCAGCTACTAGCTCACGCACTTGCTCTTCTTCAGTTGGATAGACTACCAAGTCAGGAATACGTTTTAGCTTACCATATTTAATGTTATACATTTCTTCTTGAGTCTGCCCATGTCCATGTCTAAGCCTAGTTTTTGCATCCTCTGATATTTGTTCTTCTTTTAGTATTTTTTTTACTAATTTTAAAAATTCTGGATGGTTTATAGCATCAGGTATTTGATTTGGATAATTCGAAGTGTGTACATCTTCCTTCTTAACCTCAACTTGCATCATATCGCAAATCCAAGGCACTAAAACAGGCATCTCTAAGCCACTTAGTCCATATCTTTTACCTGTAAAGGTTGCATGACCATTTTCATTAATATTAAATCCAGAATCTTCAAAACCCCATTCATCCGAGCTTTCAATATCATCTTTTTTGAAAGGAATGGATGGGGGAAAAATACGATTAATATTTTTTTCTGAACTAATTTTATTATTATTAGACTTATTATTGGTATCTTTGGTTGAAATAGGTTGATCCACTATACTCATCAGAACTTACGTTATATCTCCACTTTATTTATTAAGTTAACAAATAGTTTTAAAAATACGAATTTAATTGACTTTTTATCAACTTAAACTTAATTGATTGATAATTTATATCTTAATGAGAATAGGTTGTCAAGTCAAATTTTATCTTTAGTTGTATTTGAATATTTTAAAATTTAGAAACCCGTTACATAGTAAGTATCAGTTTAGCCCAGAACATTCACATAGTATTTGGAAATTTACCTACAAAAGATTTAATGAAAGTAATAGTTTCTGATAAGTTTATTAATTCTTATTAGAACTTAAATTATTTATTGAATTTATTTACAACTGACTTAAAAAACTCTGTATATTCTATGACAGCTTGCTTTTCTTCAAATAAAATGTCTGATTTTTCATTTATTTGTTTAACTAT
>JACMQJ010000553.1 GCA_014377055.1 Candidatus Sericytochromatia bacterium | reverse complement strand
TTAACAAATGTGGAATAAAAAGATTTGCCAAATGAATTGGAGCTTCAAAATTAATGGCAATTTCTTTTTGAGTTTCACTCCATTCTTCATCTGTATTTAACTTTTTCCATCTCTGTATACCTGCATTATTAATTAGGACATTGAGATTAGGATAATTTTCACTTATCCAATTAAATAAATTAATTCTTTCTTTTTCAACACCAACATCACAAACATAAATACCTAGTTCGGGAAGTGTTTCTTTTGCTTGTTCTAAAACTTCTTTTCTACGACCACAAACAATAACTTTACTTCCTGCTCTAACAAATTTTTCGGCTAATGCAAATCCTATACCTGCTGAACCACCTGTAATAAGTACTGTATTATTTTCTAAATCCATTTTTTATTTTCCTCAACATTAAAATTAATAATCTGACTTAAAACTAATATTAACTAAATTAAACAAATTTGTCTTATAAAAAACATAAATTATTAAAATTACATTATTAAAAACCTTAACTTCATATTAACCTTGAGGTTTTACCTGTATAATTAGATTTGTCTTATTTTTAGACAAAAATAAATGGATATTATGAGTAATTATTATAACTAATGAAAAAAGATATTTTTAGAGTACTAGGCGAAAAAGTTATTCAGTATAGAGTAATTATTCTTAGCTTTTGGATTATTTTAACTCTTATTGCTTCTATTGGTGCTTTCAATATTGATAAGATATTAAAAGGTGAAGGTTCTTATGTTAAAGGTAGTGAATCTTATGAGCAAACTGAACTTATATCAAAAAAATTTAGTCAACAATATACAAAAAATATTATTGTTACATTAAAGAGTAAAAAATATACTCTTAGTTCTCCTGAATACATCAACACCATTAATACAATAAAAAATATTGCCCAAAAAAGTAAAGAAGTTGGGGCTGTCTATGATTATAATTTTGATAATTCTTTTATTAGCAAAGATAGAAAATCTACATTTTTATTAATAGGTCTAAAAGATAATTCAGCCGATCAAACAAGCGAAGATGCCAATGCTCTATCCGAAAGAATTAGATTATTAAAACTTGATCCAGAGATAGAATCACACATTACAGGAAGCCAGATTATCGTCAGAGATATGACTCAAGTAAGTGAAAAAGATAGTGCCAAAGCAGAAAAAAGAATTTTACCAATTGCGATACTTCTTTTAATTATTGTTTTTGGGGCATTAGTTTCTGCTTTATTACCTGTCATGATAGCTGTTATGAGTATTGTTATAACTCTAGGAACTCTTTATGTTATAGGTCAGTATATTGAGTTAGCAACATTTTGCAAAGCAATAACATCAATGATGGGCTTAGGTGTAGGTCTTGATTATTGTCTATTTATGGTAAGTAGATTTAGAGAAGAGTTAGACAAAGGTCTAACACCAGAGCAAGCAGCTATCGAAACAGTTGTAACATCAGGTAAGGCTGTATCTTATTCAGGATTAGCAGTATCTATTGGTATGGCCGCTTTACTCATACCTAATCTTATTTTAACTAGATCAATTGGATTTAGTGGTATTTTGGTAGTCGCAATAGCTATTTTACTAGCTCTAACCCTCTTACCTGTTATTTTTTCATTTTTAGGGGATAGAATAAATTCACCAAGAGCTTTTCACCGATTGGTAAAATATAGCTCTAGTCCAAAAGAATTTTGGTTAAGATGGTCAAAAACAGTTATGAAATATTCATGGACTTTTTTGATTGGTGGAGTATCAATATTATTATTTGTTAGTTATTTTGCATTACACATGAAATTATGGAATTCAAGCGTAGTCTTGATGCCTGAATATTTGGACTCAAGACAAGGCTTTATGAATATGATGGAAATTGATCCTAGTCGAAAATTTTCGCCAATTGGAATTAGCTTTGAAACAAAAGATGGGTCTAGTGTTTATGAACAAAAAAATATCAAAGAAATATATAAATTTGCTAAAAAAATATCTGATTTGCCAGAAATAACTAGAGTTTTAGGTCTTGTTGATCCAAAGTCGGATATGACCTTAGATGCTTATAATAATCTTTATGCTAATACATTGACTTTGCAAACGTTTCAACTTGCCGAGTCATCAAACCCTTTTGTTTCAAATGATGGTAAAAGTACAATACTATGGGCATTACACAAAGATACCAGTGTAGATATAGCTGATTGGTATGCTGTAAAAAAGATAAGATTGCTTAGAAATGAGTTTGCCTCAACAAATTTTAAAATTATGATTGGTGGAGGTGGTTCAACCAATGTTGATTTTCAAGATGCTGTTTATAAGTATTTTCCTTTGATTATTGCTTTAATAATTATAGCAACATATATTATTATGTTTTCATTACTGGGGTCAATATTATTACCAATTAAAGCTATTTTGATGAATTTACTTTCGGTTACAGCTAGTTATGGATGGTTAGTATTGGTATTTCAATATGGTTTTACAACCCAGTTATTAGGTATAAAACATATACCAGGAGCTTTGTTAATAATAACTCCTCTAGTTTTATTCTGTATTATTTTTGGTCTAAGTATGGATTATGAAATATTTATGATGAGCCGAATTAAAGAAGAATATGACAAAACAGGAGATCCTGAACAAGCTGTAGCAATGGGCTTGGAAAAAAGTGGAAGTATTATTACCAGTGCAGCCTTAATAATGGTCATAGTTTTTTCGGCTTTTTCCTTTTCAGAAGTAATTTTGGTACAAGAAATGGGATTAGGATTATCTACAGCTGTTTTAATTGATTCAACGATTATTAGAATTATGATTGTACCTTCAATACTTAAGCTTTTAGGAAAAGCTGCATGGTGGTTACCAAAGGGCTGGAAAGAAAAATTATCTTTGGTAAAACTTGAGCATTAATTAAAATTATTATGAAAAAAATACCTCTTACAATCATAGCTGGGCCTACTGGTATAGGTAAGAGTTCCTTAGCAATGCAAATAGCTGAAAATATAGGAACTGATTTAATATCTGCTGATTCAAGGCAAGTATATAAATATTTTGATGTAGGTACAGCCAAACCAACAAAAGAAGAACAAAGAATGATTAAACATCATTTAATTGATCTAAGAGAACCTACAGAAATATTTGCTGTAGCTGAATATCTAAAATTGGTAAAACCTTTAATTGAAGATATTAATCAAGATGGAAAGATGCCTCTTATAGTAGGTGGAACAGGTTTATATATAAAAACATTAGTTGAGGGTTTTTCCATACCAGAAGTTGAGAGCTTACCAGATCTAAGAAAAAAATTAGTTAAAGAAGCAGAAGAATATGGTAATGCAGTCATTTATCAAAGGGCAAAAGAGATAGATCCTGAAGCTATGACAAGAATTCATGAAAACGATATTATTAGAGTAATTAGAGTTTTGGAAGTTTTTGAAAATACAGGTAAATTATTTAGTTCATTAAGAGTTAGAGCCTCAGAACCTATTTATGACTTAACTTATATTTGTCTTGATATGGATCGAGAAAAGCTATATACAAGAATAGGTCAAAGAGTAGAACAAATGTTTGAGCAAGGTCTACTTGATGAGGTAAAAAGTATTATAGAAAAATATGGTTCTGATTTACAACTTTTAAAAACTATTAATTATCGCGAAACAAGAGAGCATTTATTAGGTAATTTAAATCTTGAAGAAACTAAAGAATTAATGAAAAAAAATACTCGTAATTTTGCTAAAAGGCAATTAACTTGGTTTCGTAACGATCCACTAATTACGTTTATGAATGCTGAAACAAAAGAAGATATAAATAAAATAGTTAAACTTCTTTGTAATTTATCCTAAATTTGTCTATAATTTTTGATGTACAATAATCTAATCATGATTCAATTTAAATTTTGCATCAGTTAAATTTAAAAAAATGAATATTATAAATAAAAAATAAAAGAAATATGGAATATAACATTACAGCCACATCTACATTTGGCTTGGAATCAGTTTTAGCTGACGAATTACGTGATTTAGGATTTGATGATCTAAAAGTAGAAAATGGGAAAGTATCATTTGTTGGTACTGAGGAAGATATTGCAATTTGTAATATCTGGTTAAGAACTGCTGATCGTGTTTTGATCGAGTTAGCACAATTTTATGCTGAAAGTTTTGATGAATTATTTGAAGAAGCTTCAAGGATTGAATGGTCTGAGTTTATGCCCATTGATGCTAGAATGCACGTCAATGGTAAATCTATTAAATCAAAGCTATTTAGTATTTCTGACTGTCAAGCAATTGTCAAAAAAGCAATTATTGAAAATATGAAAAGAAAGTATAAGCAAAACTGGTTTAGTGAAGATGGCGATATGTATAAAATAGAGATTGCTTTATTAAAAGATGTTGCAACTATAACACTTGATACTACAGGTCCAGGCTTACACAAAAGAGGATATAGAGAGGAATCGGGTAATGCCCCATTAAAAGAAACTTTAGCTGCTGCCATGGTACTTTTGAGTAAATGGGATCCTTCAAGAGCCTTATCAGATCCTTTTTGTGGTTCTGGAACAATACCAATTGAAGCTGCATTAATAGGTAGAAATATTGCACCTGGTATTAATCGTGAGTTTGCTGGTGAAAAGTGGTCATGGCTTCCACCAGAAGTTTGGACACAAGTTAGAGAAGATGCTCATTCAAGAGTTAATGATCTTGAATTTAGAATACTTGGCTCTGATATAGATGGTTGGGTGATTAAGACAGCCAAAGAAAATGCTGTCAAAGCTGGTTTAGAAAATTATATAGCTTTTCAAAAACTTGATGTTAATGATTTTGCTTCTAGGAAAAAATATAGTTGTATTATCACAAATCCCCCTTATGGTGAGAGAATTGGAGATAAAGAAAAAGTTCGTCAGCTATACATTGATTTTGGTAAAGTGTATAAGACGCTTGATGAATGTTCGTGTTTTACCTTAACATCTAATCCTGATTTTGAAGATCTGTTTGGTATTAAGGCGAATAAGAATAGAAAATTATACAACGGTAATCTATTATGTTACCTTTACTACCATTTTGGACGTTTACCACGTAGAATAGTAGAATCAGATCAAGAAGTAAAAATGACAGATTTAGATTATTAAAACATATTTAATCATGATTGCTGAATATTAATAAAAATATTCAGCAAACTAAGATAACCTGTTTATATACCTTTGATAGATTCTTTTATTAAATCATCATCAGCAATATTTGGCAAAGTTATTTTTAGACCTGATTCTTTTTCCATTTCATTTTTTATGGCAAAAATAGCTCCTTCATTTCTTGCCCAACTTCTACGAGCTATACCGTTATTAACATCCCAAAATAACATTGATTTTAGCCTTCTTTCTGAGTCCTCAGATCCATCAATCACTAAGCCAAATCCACCATTAATAACTTCTCCCCATCCTACTCCACCACCATTATGAATAGAAACCCATGTCGCTCCTCTAAAACTATCACCAATCACATTTTGGATTGCCATATCTGCTGTAAAGCTCGAACCATCATATATATTTGCTGTTTCTCTATATGGTGAATCTGTTCCAGAAACGTCATGATGATCTCTACCAATGACTATTGGGGCTGATATTATCCCATCTTTGATCGCTTGGTTGAGAGCTTGAGCTATTTTTATTCTTCCCTCGGTATTGGCATATAATATTCTTGCTTGTGAACCAACAACAAGATTATTATCTTTTGCGGACTTAATCCAATGAATATTATCTTCGAGCTGTTGCCTTATTTCTAGTGGTGCATCTACTAATAATTTTTCGAGAACCTCTGTAGCAATTAAATCTGTTTTATCTAAATCTTTTGGATCGCATGATGTACAAACCCATCTAAAAGGTCCAAATCCGTAATCAAAACATAATGGTCCCATGATACCCTCAACATAGCTTGGATATTTAAATTTATTATCTGATTTTAAAACATCCGCACCAGCTCTTGAAGCTTCAAGTAAAAAAGCATTACCATAGTCCCAAAAATACATTCCTTTTTCAGATAAATTATTAACAGCTTTTATATGTCTAACCAATGTACTTTTAATTAATTCTTTAAATTTTTCTGGATTATCTGACATTAGTTGATTTGCTTCTTCATAACTTAAACCAGCAGGATAATAACCACCAGCCCAAGGATTATGTAATGAAGTTTGATCTGAGCCTAAATCTATTTTTATATCAGTTTCGTTAAATTTTTCCCATAAATCAACGATATTACCCTGATATGCTAGTGAAACTGCTTCTTGATTTTCTTTTGCTTGTTTTATTCGTAACATTAATTTATCAAGATCTGTATATACTTCATTGACCCAACCTTGTGAATGTCTAACTTGTACAACTTTTGGATTTATCTCTGCTACTACTGTTACTGCTCCTGTAATTACTCCAGCTTTTGCCTGTGCTCCACTCATACCACCAAGTCCAGAGGTAACGAATAATTTTCCTTTTAGACCATTTTCAGACTTTAGATGTAATCTTGCAGCATTCAAAACTGTGATAACAGTACCATGAACTATTCCTTGAGGTCCAATATACATAAAGCTTCCAGCTGTCATTTGCCCATATTGTGATACACCTAGAGCATAAAACTTTTCCCAATCTTCTTGTTTAGAATAATTTGGTATAACCATTCCATTTGTGATAACAACTCTTGGGGCATCTTTATGAGATGGAAAAACACCCATAGGATGTCCTGAATATAATGCTAAAGTTTGTTCATCTGTCATTTCGGCAAGATATTTCATTGTTAATCTATACTGTATCCAATTTTGAAAGACAGAGCCATTACTACCATAAGTGATTAATTCATCAGGATGTTGTGCAATTGGATCTGATAGGTTATTAGATAGCATTAACATAATTGCAGCAGCTTGTTTTGATTTATGAGGAAAATCATTAATATGTCTTGCTTTTATTTCATAATCAGGTCTAAATCGGTACATATAAATATGACCGTAATCTTTTAATTCTTGAGCAAATTCTTTTGCTAAGACTTGATGATCTTTTTCTGGAAAGTACCTTAAAGCATTTTTTATTGCCAATATTTTTTCATCGCCATTCAAGACATCTTTTCTTCGTGGAGCATGATTAATATTTTCTCTTCTAGCTTTGGGTTCAGGAAGAGCATCTGGTATACCTTCAATTATTTGTTCTATAAAGTTTTTCATTTAATTTACCTAAAAAAAATCTGACCATAATCTTCTAACTCTTGAGCGAATTGTTTTGCTAATTCCTTGTGATCTTTTTCTGGAAAATATTTTAAGAAATATTTTATTTCCAATTCTTTTTCAGCATAACTTAAAACAGGTTTCTTTTTTGGATATTCATTAATATTTTCTTGCCTAGATTTTTTATTAGGAGTAATATCTGACTCACCTTCATTTACTTGTCTTATAAATTTTTTCATTTTACATTTATAACTGAAAAATACAGTAAAGATCTTTTATATTATATTTTAAATCTTGTTAGAGAATAATATTTCTTTCAACAAAATTAATTTCTTTTATAATTTTTGATATATTAATTACCCGTTTTAATCAAATTAATGGTTAAGATTTTTTTGTAAATCCCTCACCAAAATATTTGGGACAATATTTTCTTTCCATGTATCAGAAGTGTCACCAACTCTAACAATCACTAAATCCCATTTTGGAAGAATGAAAACTCTTTGCTTACTTCTACCATCAAAAAATATCATACTTTCATCAACAAAATTCTCAGTCATTCTTGCTTTTCTGAATAATTTAGAATTGGCAAGCCAAACATGATAACCGTAATGATTAGCATTTCTTGAAGGAGTTATCATTTTTGCTATCCAATCTTTAGAAACGACTCTTTTTCCATTAAATTCACCATTATGTAGAATAAGTTCACCTACTTTTGACCAATCAACCATTTTTGCAAATAAACAACAATAAGTTCTAGCTGTTCCTGTATTGTCAACTGATACTTCTGCATCAGAAGCTCCTAGTGGCTTCCATAATTTTTCTGAAAGGTAATCAGAATATTTCATACTTGTTGCTCTTTCAAGCAAAATACCTAAAATCTCACTATTAACATTATTGTAGTCAAACACTCTTCCTGGAGATATTTCGGAAGGTATGCTCAAAGCTAAATCTTTAACATTAAAACCAAGATGTATTTTTGCCAAATCAGAAAAAGGAGATATTGTACTACTACTATTTCTAAGTCCTGAAGTCATTTGAATTAAATGTTTTATTTTTATTCTTCGGCGGTCATCATTTTTCCATTCAGTTATATATTTTGAAGCACTATCATTAATAGAACTAATTTTACCTTCGTCAATAGCAATACCAATCAAAAGAGATAAAACGCTTTTTGCCATTGATTCTGAATCTCCTGCAAGTTGATTATTCCACCCATTAAAATAATTTTCAGTGACTATTTTCCCGTGATGAACAACCATAAAGCCAAGTGAGTTA
>JACMQJ010000552.1 GCA_014377055.1 Candidatus Sericytochromatia bacterium | reverse complement strand
TTTTTTGCTCAAAAGTTGCTAAAATACTAATAAGTTTAACCAAGTATTAATATTTAATATAGATATTCACCCTGACTTAAGCACCATCTTAAGCCATCTTACAAATAAAATAAGAATATAATAACTTTTGGTTTAATCAAAAAATAGTTATAATGATACAGATGAAAATAAATATATCATGAATAATTTTGCTTTAGAAAGGCTGATAAATATAAATGGCATTAGGCCCAAGGGAATTTGTAGAAGAAGTTGAAAAATATTTTGACCTAATTGAACAAAGAAGAAAAAATAAAAAGAGTGAGTTAGGTAATTTAGCTAATGACAGAGTTAAGTTATCCCAAATAGATCTTGATGATCTAAAAGAAGATATTATTGAAATAGCAATTTCATTACATAGACTTTTTATTAGCCAAGAAACTATCAATAATCTATCTACTGCGGACACTATCAAGTTAATAAAAAAAGCTAGATTAATTGCTCTTGCAAGCGTTATTTTAATATTTAAAGAATATGATAATAAACAAGGTGAAAACTTTTGGCAGTTTTATAGTAAAGAAGCCAGTCTATCTGTTAATGATAACTTTTATATAAATATCTTAGAGCCAGCTCTTTTAGATGAAGAAATTGTTAAAGGTTATGTCAAAAGAATTGATTCTTTTACAGATATTATTGCCAGAGAAGCTGATGTTTCAAAATCAGTTTTAGAAGATATTTTATATATTTTTGGTATATACAAAAAATATTTTTATCCAAATTTACAAATAAGAGATTTCTTTAGAGATATTAACAGTAAAAGCTCTCACAATGTTTTGGCTTCAATACCAACATCTACAGAAAAAGATGCTGTTAATGAAAGTTATGCTCGTATATCTGATTTCAAAGAAAAATCTATCAATACAATGAATGATTTAGTCAGATTTAATAACTACATTGATTTCAAATCATCAATACTATCTAATGATAATATTGCTCAAATTGTTTCAGATTATCAAGCTCAATCAACTCATAACATAGAATACATACTCAAATTTGACGACCTGAAAGATAGTTTTATTAGCTTGTTTCAATCTATAACTATATCAAAACTAATTAATATTCTTCATAAAGAAGATAAAGAATCAATTATTAATCTTCCTGATGGTACAGAGCTTAGTATTAAAGATCTTATTTCAACAAACAGTTTTAGTTATGGCTTATATTCATTCAACAATAAAACCTTAAAAGTGACTCCAAATCAAGCATTTGATGAAGAATATTTTTGTGCTATTGAAAAAAATAAAATAACTATTCAAGGAAATAAAGTTATAATTCGTTCTTTCCAACCTTTTGAAATAAAAATTGGTCTAAATAATTCTGTAAATATTCCGTTAAAAATTTATAAAGCTAATAAGTTTCAAGGTTACTTGTGGTATGGTAATAAGCCAATAATAGAAGTACTTTCATTTATTAGTGAAAAAGTTATTATTGCACCATTAGAGCCACAAGAAAATATTGTTTCTTCACTCAATTTAAAATTAATAACTCAACAAAACAAACCACAGTTTAATCTTGATTTAGCTTATCTATTACTAATCTTAAAAGAGAGTAAAGGTAAAAAAATAGAGATAGTTAGCACCGACCAAACATCTATCTTTAAAGATTTTATGCTTGATAATGTGGGCTTTAGTGGAAAAATAACTTATCCAATCAAGAATAAAAAACCTGGTATTATTGATTTATATTTAACTGTTGATAGAGGACCTCTACCATTAAAGACATTTGAGCCAAGATTAAAATGTGAGCTTGAAGATATTATGCTTTTTGATGGCAGATTAAAAACAAAAATTGATCCGTCAGATAAGATGATTGATTATGTTAGCTCAAAATTATATCTGTTTACTACAATAGAATTTGAGAGTAGATGGGTTAATGAAGTTTGTGAAGTAAGCTCATTTGATCATTTTGGTGATTATAATGTCTACGAAATAGAATGGGTTGATCGTACCAAAGCTCTTGATATAAATATTGATGGGCATTACAGTTGGACTTTCTTAAAAGTTCTTGAAATAGATATTCAGTCAAAGGAACATAATTATCATAATAAGTATATTGACTATAAAGATAATATTTTTCATAATTTAAAAGATGTTCGCTTATCAGTGTTAGCTAGAGATAATACAATCAACATCAAAGATTTAGAGATAAAGGCTTGTTATAATTATGAAGTAACTAATTCTAATGTAAAATTAGCTAGTATAAATAATATTCTTGAAAGAACTGAAAATAATAACTTAATTGATGACTTATTTATTAGAACTCTTTTGAATCATCCTCCTGAAAATCGTTTTGGTAGATATGATTTAGAGCTATCACATAACTGTGTTGTATTAGCAAAGTTTACTTTATTTATTGTTCCTGAACTTACTGTCAAAGAATTTGCTGAAGTATATGTTGAAGGTGAAGATATTATTCTTACAGTTGATGCTAAATCACCTTGTTTTAGAAATGGTAAAACTGTCCAAAATTACTTATTTGATACACCTGCAAAGTGCAACTTGACTATTAATTCTAATAAATTAATCGAATATCACAAAACTAAATATATCAAAGTAGCAAAATTATATAATCCATATACCGAAATAAATATTAAGTATGAACCTGAGATTATAGGTTATAGATTTATGCAAGATAATAGACTATATAGCACCAATATGATTGATTATTATAATCTTGATAAGACATCTGTTGTAATCAAAGCCTCACAAAGAGATGCTAGATTAAAAATCAACAGTAATGTAGTCAAGCCTATTGCTCCAAACAGTAGTAATATTATTTTGGAACCAATGAAAGCATCAAAAGAGTATATTTCACGAAACTCCAATGACATCACTATTCAGATGGGTAATAAAAATGAAGTGAGTTTTGAAGTTATATGGAATACTAAAGTTAGTAAGCTTTCATGTCAAAATATGCTTTATTCAGCAGAAGATGGTATTAGCTTTTATATTAGTTATGATGGCCCTAGTCATTCTCAATTAAGATTTACTATTACTGACGAAAACAGCAAAAATATTGATATTAAAAAAATAGTTTGTGCTGATGATGCTTCACCAAAGCTTACACGTTATGACAGACATAAAAATTGTGTTTTTATTACATGTGATGGCAAAAAATGGGAGAATAGATTATTTACATTCTATCTTGATAGTACATTAATAGAAGGTTCTACCTATATAAATCTTGAAGGTATTTATGAAGATAACAAAGAATCTTTTGGTAAAATAACTTTTAAAAATGAAACATCTGAGCCTGAATTAAAAGAACTTAACGAAAAAATAAAGCAGGATATAAAAAACCCTTATTTATACTTTGAAAGAGGCTTTTTATACTCAGAAATAAACAAATTTTTATTAGCAGAACAAGATTTTGATAAATCTCTAAGCTTAAAGCTAGATGACGAGGAGGCGAGTGGTTACATAGAGGTATTTAAAGAAAGTTTGTCTAATAACTTACTTACTTATGAATTAAGTCAGATTACAAATTTGGCAAGAAAATTATATACAGATGAATTACTCTTGGAAGTTGAATAGGTAAAAAAGACATGGAGCAAATATTAGAACAATTAACTGTAGGTCAAAAAAGAAATCTTATAAAAAGTAGCGACCTTTTAAATGACCTTTTTAAAAAAACTAATAAAAACCTTTCTAAGGCTAAAGGAGAGGAAATTGATAACTTTATAAATGAATTAAGTGTGGAGGAAAGAAAAATTATTTTAGATTTAGGTTTACATGAATTAGGAACAGAAGAAAAAAATAGAATAAAAAAGAAAGGTAAAAAAGAAGATAACTCTGATTTATCAGTTGATGTTAATAACGTTCCTGTTGGGAATGTTAACGAATTGACCAATTTAAACAATGAGATGGTAGCTACAGAAACCTCTAAAAGCGAAGTTCCACCATCTTTAACTGTAGATCCAGAAACAGAAAAAATAGAAAAAGAAATACCAGAAGACATATTAAAAAGAGTATTCAAAGATTTATACCCTACAAATATCCACAAAACTAAATACATACAAGATAATCCATCACTAAAAATGACAGCTCTTACCAAAGGAATATTTGGTAAAAATGCAAAAAAAGAAGATATAGATGACTTTTTAGTTAAGCAAGTTCCTAAAAACCCTAAAAGTATGAAACAACTAGGAGTTGATTGGCTTGAAAATAAAAAAGCTTTGAAAATTGATAATGAGAAAATTTCATCTGAATCGCTTACACAAGAAGATGTTAGAGAAATTTTAAAAAATGTAACTATTGATGAGCTTGAGGCTTATACTTATTTTGTTCAACCAGAAATAAATGAAAATATTTTTAGCTTTATTGAAAATATTAAAGCTGAAGACAAACAAAATCATATTAATTCAGGTGAATTTGATTCTGAAAAAGTTAAAGAACTTGAAGATAAAGTTAAAGAATTAGAAAATAAATTATCTGATGTTGAAATAAAACAAAAAGATGAAATTAATAATCTTAGACAAAATTATGAGTCAGAAAAAGAAAAACAGAGAAACAAATTAGAGCAAAAAATTGAAACGGCAAGATTAAAAGCTGAAGAAGATAAAGCTCAATTAGTTAAAATACAAGGTGATTCTGATAGAAGATTTTCTGACGAAAGAAAAATCTATGCAGAGCAAATAGAAACTCTTGAAAAAGATAATAAAAAATATCTTGATAGAATTAATGCTATTGGTTCAGACTTAGTTAGCCAAAATAAGCAAAATAAGGATTCTAGTAAATCTTTAACCAGAATACAGAATAGAATCGAAGAGCTTCAAATTGATAATAAAGAACTTACTACAAAGAATGAAGAGATTAGAAATAATTATGAATCGTTATTTCAAGAAATAAATACTTCAAAAAAACAGGAAGTTTTGTTACAAGCAAAAGTTCAAGATTTAACTTTAAAAGTTCAAGAACTAGAAAAAACTAAAATTGCTTTCTTATTGAATGATTCAGAAATATTATCTGTTATTAGAGATCTAAATGCTGTTGATGAAACCAAAGATCGTATTATGCAACTCTTAAATATTGATACAAGGCAAGAACTAGAAGAAGATCAAGAGGTACAAGCTCTTGACGATCTATGGGTAAAGTTAATGGATCAAGAAGGTGACATAATTGCAGATTATTTATCTGTTGGAACTCAAGAAATAGCAACAGCTGATGTTCTTAAAGATAAGATAGATGGTTTATTGGATCTTGAACAAAATCTTAAAGCAAGAGAAGTTTTGGTAAAAATACTTTATGAAAAGGGTTATAAAGCTTATAAAAGTTTACAGGAGTAAAATATTACTGAGATGACAATAAATTTAGAACATTTAAAGGGTGGGACTTATTACTTTAGATTAAAATATAGTAATGTGGGTCTTTATATGTTCAAAAAGCATTGTGTTCTCATTGATACTGGTTCTTCTGAAGATGAAGCAAAAGAAATTGTTGATTATTTGCTTTCTAAGGATCTAACTTTAGAAAGTATTTTAATCACCCACGCACATGCAGATAATCTTGCTGGAGCTCATTATATAAAGCAAAAAACCAAAGCAAAGCTTTATGCTTCAAAAGAAGATTCTGTAATTATAGAAAATCCAAAACGTTCAACACATATCACAATGGTTTCAGAAATTAGAGAAATAGAAACAACGGAAACTGATGTACAAGGTGATGCAGAAAAGGTTATACATTTTATACCTACCAAAAAGAAGGTTATGCAACACATAGTTTTAAAGCATGAGAAATGTATTGTTGATGCTCATTTAGTTCCCGAAAAGCAATTTTCTATGACCTCAGTTAAACATAATTTTGAAATAGTTAATTTGCATGGTCATTCAGCTGGTCAAATTGGTATAGTAACCCCTGACAAAGTATTTTTTATTGGCGATGCTTTATACTCATCAGATGAATTAGCTGAAAATCCTATACCTTATGCTTTTGATGTTAGTAAAGCTAAAAAAACACTCGATTATCTCTTAAAATCGAAATATACAATGTTTGTATCGACTCATGGTAAACCTTATGATTTTAGTATTACAGGTGATGTTTATAGTAATCAAAGACAAATAAAAATGCTTGAAGATACTATTATCATGCACTTAAGTATGCCAAAGACAACTGACGAGCTTGTTGCTCTTGTCCTTGAGTCGTTTGATATTGAAGAAAATATACCAAATTTTTATCTAATTTCGGCAACCATATCAGCTTATCTTGATGAACTAAAAAAAGCAAAAAAGCTTAAAGCAATTCATGAAAAAGGTAAAACTAGATGGTTTGCAGATTTTTAAAAAATGATCATCAATAATATAAAAATAGTACTTCCAGATATCATAATAGATTCAGGTAGTATTGTTTTAGAAAATAATCTAATAAAAAGTATCAATAAAGAATGTTACTCAGAAAATACAGAGTTAAAAATTATTGATGGTACTAACCTTACAGCTATTCCTGGTTTAATAGATTTGCACATACATGGTGCAAATGGAGTCAGTATAACTGATAAAGAAAGTGATAGTTTGGATAGATTATCAAAATCTTTAACATCATTTGGTATAACAGGGTTTTTGTGGACTACAATGGCTGTATCTATCGAAGATATGGATTGGGTGATGAATCAAGTTTCAGATTTTACACATCAACAAGGTGCTATCTGTTATGGTGTTAATATTGAAGGATCATTTATAAGTACTGGTAGACCAGGCTCTCATCTAACAAGTCACATTTTTGAAGCTGAAATACCTCTAATAGATAGATGGATCAAACTATCTAATAATAAAATAAAAATTGTTACTATTGCACCAGAAAAGACTTCTGAGCAATTTATTAAACATCTCGTCGAAAATAATATTATTCCTTCTATTGGTCATTCTCATGCCAGTTATGACCAAACTCTGGAAGCCCTAAAAAGTGGTGCATCATATTTTACTCATCTTGGTAATGCGACAGGTATGATTCATCAAAGAGAGCCTGGAATTGTCGGAGCTGCTTTATTAGATGAAAATTCATTAATTGAAATTATTTGTGATGGAGTGCATCTGCATTCGGCTATTGTAAAAATTTTCACAAAAGTTAAAGGTTGGGGAAATGTTGTTCTTGTCTCTGATGGGACTTGTGTTATGGGTATGAAACCAGGAGTTTATAAGTGGTATGATGGGTATGCAAAATTTGATGGTACATCACTAAAATTAGAAAATGGTACTATAGCAGGAGGAGTTTTACCACTAAATAAAGCTCTAAAAAATATTATTGATTTTACTAATTGCCCCCTAATTGATGCTGTCAAAATGACCTCATCTCAACCAGCTCAAAAATTAAACATTTATGATAAATATGGTAGCCTCGAAGTTAATAAAATAGCTAATATAGCTTTGATAAATAAAGATTATGAAGTTGAATATACTTTTGTTGAAGGACAATTAGTTTATCAAAAATAGTTAGTTAAAAATAGTTAATCATGAGTCAGCATAATATGGAAGTTATACAATTGGC
>JACMQJ010000098.1 GCA_014377055.1 Candidatus Sericytochromatia bacterium | reverse complement strand
GTTGAAAGTGACGAAGTAAATATTTTGTTCATAATGCCTAGTACCTCTTAATATAAATTAATACTTTTAAATATATTATATATACAAAATTTATTTTTTGGGATTTAAAAACAAAATAAAAACTATGTTAGAAGAAAAAAACTACAGCGAAGAATTAAAAGATAAATCTATTATAGAGTCAAAAGTCTGGTATGATAATAAATTTGCTTATTTAACCTATTATATACCCGTAAAAAGCTATAATGATAATAATGAGCCTCAATTAATCTCTATTGTATCTAATCTTTCAACTTTTGGAATGATACCAGCTGAGTATACACGACAAGCTGGTGTAGATGAAGCAACAGATGAAAAGGGAAATTTGTTAATTGAATTGACATTTTCACTTGGTAACAAAGATTGAGAAAAATTAAAATTGCTAGATGGAAAAATGCCAACATTACTGATATAATTAATCATGATATAGCTTGATTAATTTAATAAAAGGAATTCCTTGTATTAGTTTTAATAATATAACTCAAAATAACGTAAAAAGGGAATTATAGTATTTCCGATAAGGATTAATCCTTATGAACTTAGAAAAAGAATATCATGTTTTTTATGATTTTCATATATTTTAAGTTACTATGACTTAGTATCTGCCCAAAGGAGAATGTAGTATTGAGCGACGACAATAAACCAAAGAAGAAATCAACTGACGATTATATGTCAGGTATGGGGTCAAGTGATAATTATATCAAAACACCTCCAGCTGGTAAGCCTATTCAGAGAGCAGCTAATTTTTCTATCTCAGAAAAAAAAGAAAGTACTCAAGAAGTTCAAAAAGTTGAAGCTAAACAAACTATTGATCCTAAAATTGTAGAAAAGAAGCCAGAACCACCTAGGATAGTAGTCCCTAAGTTTATAAAAAAAGATTCTGAGCTTGAAAAAGAAATTGTAAAAATCATTCAAGAAGTACCAAAAGAAGAACTTGAAAGACTTCTTAGACCTAACAAAGCTTCCAAAGAACGATTAGCACAAATGGATTTTCAAAATCGTGATGATATGTCAGAAGAAGAAAAAAAAGATTTTATTGAACAGATCTCTAAGAGAGAGCCTGAACCAGAAGTTGCACAAGTAAATGGTGCATTGGTTTGGAAATGGCAAAAAAACAGACATCCAGATAAAAAAAAGTAAATAAGTCTTGAGTCAGGAGTAAAGATGCAGAGTAAAGCTATTTTAGCAAAGTTAATTACCAAAGCCGTACAAGGTACATTCGAGCCTCAAGTAACAAAAAGATATTTAAGAGAATTTAATTTTGGTCCAGAACCAAAATCAGATGATATATATTCAATGGCACTTAAATTTTTGAATCAAGGTGAAACTGAGATTTGTATTAGTTATATCATAGCGTCCCTAGATATAAGCAAAGAACATAATCCAACCTTCCATTTGGCAAAAACTATGGTTTTTAGTTTGAGTGAGGAGTTTGAAAAATCTAATGGTCAACTATATAAGCAAAAAAATAATGATTTGACTAAATATGTACAGATACTCGAAAAAAATATTTCTAAACTAGAAACAGATTTATTAAGTCAAAAAAATGCTCTTAAACAGGTTGAGTCAGAAACTGGAATGTTTGCTAAGATGAGAAATAAAGCTAAGATAGCGGAGTTACAAGCTGAAATACCAGAAATAAGTGATAAAATTGATAAAAATAAAAGAGAAGTAAAAAAAGTATCAGCTCTTTCTCAAATAGAGGAATATACAAAAGTATTATCTCTAATAATGGAAGTTATTACCTTCCCTAGTAGATATAGTTGGGTCTATAAAGCTTAATTTTTTTTCCAGATTATTTTATTATTGGGTCTAGGTGATATAATATTTTTATTATGAAAAATTACAAATTAGCTATATCTACAACTTTATTTTTATTACTATTTTCTGGTAACAGTTATGCTTTATCCTTGAATACAAAAATATCAGAAGCAGAAAAAAACTATAAATCCAAAAATTATCAAAAAGCTTACGATAATTATCAACAGGCTCAAATCGAAGAGCCTGATAATGAATTATTAAAATATAATCTTGGTAATTCAGCTTACAAAGTCGGCAAATATGATGATGCAGTCAAAACCTTTAAAAGTTTATCTGAAAAAACAAAATCTCAATTATTAAAAGAAAAAGCTCTTTATAATCTAGGTAATACTTATTACAAAACAGCTAAGCTTGAAGATGCAGAAAAATCTTACTCTGATGCTCTTAAAATAGATAATAATGATCAAGATGCTAAAAAGAATCTTGAAAAAGTTAGAGAGGAACTCAAAAAAAGAAAAAAACAAGAACAAGATAGAAAAAATAATCAAAAAGATCAACAAAAATCTAAGGATAATTCTGATAAAAAGAAAGATAGCAAAGACCAAGGCAAACAAGATAATAAAGAAGATAAAAATAAAAACCAAAAAAACAATAAGCAAACTAAGCCTGATAAAAAAGATAATTCATCCAATAAATCAAAACAACAAGATAAAACTGACGATAAAAAAGATAAAAAGAATGGCAATCCTCAACAAGCAAGACCTAATAAAAAAACAATGAGTAAAGAAGAAGCTCAAAGATGGCTTGATGTAATAAATGATACAAGTAAAGAAGTTATGAAAAAGCAAATTTTAAAAAGACCAATACAAGGTTATAGTTCCAGAAAAGATTGGTAATTTATAATTAAAAATGTTGCTAG
>JACMQJ010000551.1 GCA_014377055.1 Candidatus Sericytochromatia bacterium | reverse complement strand
GAAGCTATTCATCATATAATTATTAGAAAAAATTATGGTTGTAGTCACATGATTGTTGGTAGAGATCATGCAGGAGTAGGTAATTATTATGGAACTTATGAAGCTCAAGAATTGGTAAGAAGTGTTGAAGATAAATTAGAAATAAAATCAATTAATTTTGAACATACGTTTTTTTGTAAAAATTGCCAAAATCTAGCCTCAGCAAAAACTTGTCCTCATGGCTCAGAGGAACATTTAATACTTAGTGGTACTAAAGTTCGTGATATGCTAAAAAATGATCAATTACCACCAGATGAATTTACTCGACCAGAAGTGGCAAAAATTCTTATTAGTTGGGCAAAACAAAATTAAGTTAGGAATATATTATGATGTTCATATTTAAATGAAATCAATAGCTATAATTGGCGGTGGTTTTAGTGGTACTTTGTCAGCCGTTAACTTGATTATGAAAGCTGATATACCTTTAACAATTTATTTAATTGAAAAAGATGATCCAAAAACAAAAGGTATTGCTTATAGTACCGACGATGAAACACATTTATTAAACGTACCTGCATTAAAAGTCAGTGCCTTAGCAGATCAACATAATCATTTTATAGATTGGCTAGATAAAGCAAAAGAAAGTGGCTTGATTAATGATTTTGCTCATACTGACTTTTTGCCACGCAAATTATATGGTCAATACCTCAATGAATTGCTTGAACAATCTGAAAAAATAGCAAAAATTAAAAATATAAATTTAATTAAAATAAATCATGATCAAGTTATTGATCTGGATATTAAAGAAGAAAAATCTATTATTTATTTTGAGCATCACGATTCCGTTACAGTTGATAAGACTATCTTGGCTTTAGGAAATTACCCACCAGCTAATATTAATATTGAAAACCCTGAATTTTATAGTGATAATAATTATTTTCAAAATCCTTGGAATATTAATGCTTTAAAACAAATAGAAACCGAAACAAATGTTTTATTGATCGGTTCAGGCTTAACTATGGTTGATTTGGCTCTAAGTTTAGCCAAAAATAATCATCAAGGTAAAATATTTGTTGTTTCACCACATGGATATTTGCCAGAGCCTCACGAAAAAATAGTTTCTTATCCTGCTTTTTTTGATAAAAACAATTTGCCTGTAACTTGCCTTCAAGCCTTAAAAATAGTTAGAAACGAAATAATCAAAGCAAAAAATCAAGGTATAAGTTATAAGAGTGTAATTGATTCTATTAGACCATTTATTCAAGATATATGGTTAGGGTTTGATATTGTAGAAAAAAAGCGTTTTATGCGTTATCTTCGTCATCGTTGGGGTGTGTTGCGTCATAGAGTACCAGTACAAGCTTATAACAAAATAAATAAATTAATAGAATCTGGTCAATTAGAAATATTTGCAGGTAAAATAAAAAGCTTCACAAATAAGGATCATTTAATTGATGTGCAGCTAAAGAGAAGAAATGATAACCAAATTATTAGTTTTCCAGTTAGCTGTATCTTTAATTGTACTGGTCCAGAATCAAATTATTTGAATATAAATGAGCCATTAATTAAAAATATTATCAAAAAAGGCTTAATAAAACCTGATATGATGAATTTAGGCATTGATGCTACTATCAAAGGCGAGATTATTAATTTTGAAAATAATATTTCTGAGCAAATTTTTACATTAGGCTCAACCTTAAAAGGCATATTATGGGAATCAACAGCAATACCAGAAATAAGAGTACAAGCTGATAAACTTGCGGATCTTATTCTAAAACAGTTAAAAGGTAAAATATGAACTTCAAACCAAGTTTTAATCAAAGAATGTCGGAAGCTGTACAATTACATCAAAAAAAACAATTAGCTGATGCTGAAAAACTTTATTTGGGAATACTTTCAGATAACCCCAATCATCCAGATGTACTCAATTTACTAGGAACTGCCTGTGCTCAACAAGGTAAAATGGATCAAGCCATAAATTATATGAAAATGGCAATTATATTTAATTCTAATAATCCTGAATATTATTGTAATCTTGGTGAAGCTCTCAGTAGAGTTAACAATTTAACTGAATCAGCTGAAAATTTTAAAAAAGCTTTAAATCTAGTTCCTAATTTTGCTATGGTTCACTTTAATTTAGCTAATGTTCTAAAAAAAATGGATGATATAGAAGGAGCTATTTTTCATTATCAAGAGGCGATTAAGTTTAATCCTAATAATTCAGAATTTTATTATAATCTTGGTAATACTTACAGAGATGCAGGCAAATTTCGTTCTTCTATAGAAGTTTATGAAAAAGCATTAAAAATAAATTATAATTCGGCTAATATTCATAATAACTTGGCGGCGAGTCTTGTTGAATGGGACAAAACAGATGAAGCATTGCATCATTATCAGGAAGCAATAAAATTAAATCCAATTTTTGAAGATGCTTATCTAAATCTATCAGGTCTTTATAACAAACAAGGTCATACAGAGATGGCAATAAAAAATCTCTCTAAAGCTCAAGAAATAAACATACATCAAGGTAAAAATGATAAAAAAGATCTTTACGAATTAACAAAAAATTCTATTTTTCCTACCATTGCTAAAAATAATCAAGAAATAGATTTTTTTAGAGAGCGTTTAAGCAATATAATTGAGAATATTGACAGCAAAAATTTAACTTATGATGAATTAAGTAAATTTGAATGTTATCCAACTTCTATCATGACTTATCAAGGTCGAAATAATAAGGATATTAAAGAAAAATATTATGAATTATACAAGGATAAGTTTCAAGCATATCCAAAGCGACCATTTAATCAAGTTCCACATATCGGATTTGTTGTAACTAACGGACATGAGGGAGTTTTCCTTAAATGTATGTCAGGTATTATTAATAATATCTCCAAAGAAAAGTTTAAAATAACTATTGTTTGTAGCCAGCCAAATGGTCAAAAAATACTTAGTAACACTATCAAGTCAGAACAAGTTAATTATTTATCTATACCAGCAGATTTAAATAAAGCTGCACAAATTGTTTATGATAATAAAATTGATATTTTACATTATTGGGAAATAGGAACAGATTCAATTAATTATTTTTTACCTTATTATAATGCGGCTAATATCCAATGCACCAGTTGGGGTTGGCCCGATACATCAGGAATAAAAAATATTGATTATTACATTTCTTGCGATGCTTTTGAAACAGAGCAAGGTAATAGTCACTATACAGAAAAATTGGTTAAATTTGAGCATTTACCAACTTATTATTATTTGCCTCCAATACCTAATACTATTCAAACTCATGAACATTTTAACTTAGACAAAACAGCTAATATATATCTATGTGCCCAAAATTTAAGGAAAATACATCCCGATTTTGACCAAATTATTTTTAAAATTTTAGAAAAAGATCCAAACGCTCATATTTTATTGATTGATGATAAGCAAAAAAATATTAGCGATACATTAAAAAAAAGATTATTAGCTCAAAACCCTCAATATCAATCAAGAATAATATTTATGCCTAGAATGGAAGCTGTAGAATATCTTTCACTTGTAAAAATATCTGACGTTATACTTGATACAACTTATTATACAGGTGGGGCAAACACCAATTATGATGCTTTTGCTTGTGGTACTCCCGTAGTTACTTTACCTGATAATTTTCATAGAGGTAGATATACGACAGGTACTTACCATAAGCTAGGTATTTTGGATTGTATTGCCACTGATATTGATAATTATGTTGATATATCATTTAAAATAGCTAATGATAAATTATATAGAGAAGATTTATCAAAAAGAATTTTAGAAAAGTCAAATATGCTTTTTGAGGATATTAATGCTGTTATTGAGTTAGAAGATTGTTTTTTGAGTTGGATAAAATAACACCTTGTTCAAAAATTTAAGTAATTATAATAAATACAACTTTTCATAATTTAGAGTTGTATTTATAATTTTAAAATTGTAATCATAAGTCTATTATGTCTATTATGTTTAAATAGTACCTAGGTTAAGACTGTTGATAATACTATTTGATTTTGAAAATACAGATAATTTTTCCCAAACAGCATATTCTTCACTGCCAAATCTTGGTTCTCCATACATCTCTATCGCCTTATCAATCTTATCACCAACTTTAAGACCTTTTTTAGTTGTACCTTTGAATAAACTACCAAAATTAATTTCTTCTACGATATTATCCTCACTAAAAGTGATATTTAAGGTTATTTCATCATACACTAATGAATTTTCCATAGATTTTACTATATTATGAGCCATATTAAATTGAACCATATTTTTTATAACATCAGATTTAATACTTTTACCTATTATTATTCCTGCAAATTCACCAGTTTCATCAATTTGATATTTTTGAATATTGGCTTTATCTCTAGCTTCTCTTTCTTCCAAAGCTCTTTCAAGATAATTTAGATCAGCGGTTACAATTGTTCCAAGACTAGATTTTATTTCTACTTTATTATTACTTTGATCATTGCTCTTCTCTTTTTCTTCCTCCATTAATCTAAATGCTTTCATTAGGAGATTGCTTAAAGAGATATTTATAGTTATTTGTTCTGGATCATGCCATATACCCTCAGCAAAAATCATATCTTTTATCTTGGCAATATGATAAAAAGCATCTTCTCCTTGATATTCTCCAAAAGTTGCATGGACTACACTTCCTTCTTTTAGGAATAAATATCCTGTTTGTTCAACAATTGGATTAGTTACAACTAAAAGTTTATTTTTTCTTGAGAGAGATAAGACTTGAACAAAATCAAATAGATTTACGTCTGTCACATTTCCTGAAAAAGTATTATCCGAAAAAATATCTTTGATATAAAAATCTAATTCTTTAAGATTGATTGGCTTTTCAAAATAGTTTATTGCACCATATTTGTTAGCAAAGATTCTGGTATCATCTTCAATAGTACCTGTCATCATAATAACTTTTGATTTAGGAGCATTTTCTCTAATCCATGATAAAAAATCTAGTCCACTAACACCTGGCATATTAACATCAGTAATAACTAGATCAAAATGTTTTATTTTAAGAAATTCCATTCCTTTTTCGGCTGAGTCAGTTGTAGTAACAGGAAAACCATTTTTTGTCAGATACATTTGCATAATCTTTAATACTGATGGTTCATCATCAACAATCAAAATTTCTTTATTTGAATCTTCTTCTAGTTCTTTAATAATTTGATCTTTAATATTACCTTTTTCTTCATCCATTTTTTGAGCAATGCTCATAATCAAAAACTCATAAGGCAAATTAATCGTTACTGCTTCAGGCTCTTTCCAATTCTCATCAATAAAAATACCACTAGTTATTTTCATGATATTGTATAAAGCATCTTGACCTTCTAAACCGTCATAAACAGCATGAATCATCTTTCCTGATTTAAAAAAGACCCTGCCTGTTTTATTCGTTTTTTGATCTTCAATACTAATAACTTTATTTTTTCCTGAGAGAATAATTAATTGAAAAAAGTCAAACAGAGTAATTTCTTTAATTTTACCTTGATAATTTTTTCTTGAAAGTGTTTCATAAATAATATCGTCCAATTGAGCATAATTAGAGCTTTTTTCAAAATAATTAATGCCACCATTTTTTATAACAAATTCTTTGGCTTCATCGCTACCAAAAGCCGTCATAACTATTACTTTGGTTAGGGGGCTATGTTTTTTTATCCAAAGTAAAAAATCAAGACCTGTAATATCAGGCATATTTATATCTGTAATAACCAAGGGTATAAATTCTTTTTTTAGAATCTCTGCACCTTCAATAGCTGAATCAATAGTTACTACGTCATAACCTTGTTTTGTTAAGTATTTTTTTAAGACCATAAGTATGACTTTGGAGTCATCAACGACCAAAATTTTGTTTTTCTTTTCCATATTCACTCAAGTATATTTCTGAAATATATTCACCGATTTTATTAATATTTAGAATACAATTAACAACATTTTTGCTGATAGCAGCTTTTGGCATTCCAAATATTATGGAGCTTTCTTTATCCTGAGCTATTGTATATCCGCCAGCTCGATGTATGTCTGACATGCCTTCAGCACCGTCTTTACCCATACCTGTTAGTATTATACCTAAAGTATTTTGCTTAAATATTTTTGCCACACTTTTAAAGGTTACATCAATTGAAGGACAAATGAAAGGATTCAATTTTTCACAAGAATTATAGCATGTGCCATCATTTTTTACTAGCAAGTGTGAGTTATCAGATGGGATATATATAACTCCAGCTGATAACTTTTCACCATTTTCAGCAATTTTTACATTCATCAATGTCAATGGATTTAACCATCTTACTAAGTCATTATTAAATCCTGCAGTTATGTGCTGAATAATTATTATTGGTAACTCAATCTTAATCTTTATTCCTAATAATAAATTAGCTAAGGCATCAGGACCACCTGTAGATGAACCAATACAAATTATTTTTGGTATAAATTTTCCTTTTTTATCTATAACTAAATTATCTTGGTTTAATATATTTTCAGTTAAAGAACTAATGTTTTTTTGATTTATTTTTGCATAAATTGTAGTATGCTTTTTTATTTCAAAAATTACTTTTTTGATAGTTTCTTGATAATCAAATCCTTTGGGCTTTTTTATAAGTGATACAATACCTAACTTATTCAATTTGTCTAAAATTAGTTGGTCTTGATCCATCGAAGTTATTATAATTATAGGTACTGGATATTGTGACAGAATAATTTCGGCAGCCTCAAAACCATCACGAAAAGGCATTTTTATATCCATAATTATAATATCAGGCTTAAGAATAAATGACTTTTCACAGGCTTCTACACCATTAGAAGCAGTATCAATTATTTGTATATTATTATCTTTTTGTATGGCATCTTTAATGATTTTTTTTATAACATTTGAATCATCAACTAATAAAACTCTAATCATAAAAATTACTGACTCAAACTAAAATCCCATAATTTCTGTATCTATAACAAGGGGGTTAAGCTCCTTGTTTAGACTTTCAAGCTCTCTTTCAAAGCTTGTAAGATCAGAGCTTATTAGATTGCCAAGATCCGATTTTAACTTAATATTTTCTAATTTATTATCATCTTCAAGTGTGCGAACAGCTTTTAGAATAAGGTTACTCAAACCTATATGTATTGTTTGCTCTTTTGGTTCACTCCAGATTAAATCAGAAAAAACCATTTTTTTATTTTCTGACATCTTATAAAAAGCTTCTTCACCTGATAAATTTTCAAATTCAGAATGAATGATGCTGCCATCCTTAATATATAAAAATCCAGAGTTTTGAAGTGATGGATCGACAACAGATACAAGTTTATTCTTTTTTGAAAATGAAATAACTTGAATAAAATCAAATAAATTTACATCTTTAATACTTCCAGAAAAAAGCTTATCAGAAAAAGAATTTTCGGTATATTTTTCTAAAAAATCCTTTAATTCAGCTAGATTTATAGGCTTCTTTAAATAACTAATTGTACTATATTTTTTGGCAAAACTTTTTGCTTCTTGAGATATGGAGTCACTTAAAATCAAGACTCTGGTATTATTCTGATTATTTTTGAGCCATAACAAAAAATCAAGACCTTTTAGTTCAATCATTCTAATGTCACATATAATTAAACCAAATTTTCTGGCTTTGATAGTATCCATAAAATCATCTGATGAGTAAATTCTTGTTACAATAAAGTCTTTTTCTTTGAGACTAGCTTTTAGAATTTTTGTAATCTCAAGATTGTCTTCAAATATAGCAACCTCTTTTTTGATGTTTGAGTTGTAAAGTGTTGTAGTCTCGTCACTTTTATCTATTTTATTAGCATTTTGAGCCATATTCATCAACAAAAAGTCAAAAGATATGTTAATAGTTGTTTTTTCTGGCTCAACCCAATCATGTTCTATAAAATCACCGTCTTTTATTTTAATTATTTC
>JACMQJ010000550.1 GCA_014377055.1 Candidatus Sericytochromatia bacterium | reverse complement strand
TCAAATCTTATTGGTACAGTACAAACTTCTACAATGAGATTTAGTATTCTAACATATCCATCCAAAGAAGTTAATTTTTCTATATGTTTAATCTCTTGCTCAATTTTTTCTATTTCATTATTACATTCTTTTACGTCAGCATGGTAACTTTCTAATATCGGTTTTAACTTTTTTAAATTCTTTTTATAAGAAAATGACGACTTGAAAAAAGAAAAAAAACTTGGCTTAGATTTTTCTATTTGATCTTCTAATTGATTAATACCTACTTTTAAAGTATTTTTTTTACTTTTGACCGCATCTACTTTTTTTAATAAAGATATTTTCCCACCTTTAAAGCTTTTGTACTTTTGCTTATAAGTGTCAAAATCATTGTCAGTCAATATATCAGACAAACCTAACATAATGGTTCTACATAAATTTAATAATGGTGTGTAGTCTCGATCATTATCAAGACCAAAAATTAAATACTTTAGAGATTTTTCTGTATCACCATTAATTAAGGCATCCAACGATTTTTCATATAGATCTTTTGAATCAACAAAAACAAAATTAAGACCAACAACATAAGGTTTGGATTTTTCTTCACCTATTGTACTAACTAAAACTTTTCTTATCTGGATAAAATTTTTACTCATTTTATTGTATAACCATTACCCTATTTTTGACTTAGAAAATTTTTTAGACCACAAAAGTACAGCTGAAGCATTAACAACATTTACTTCTTCAGTTGATTCCCATTTACTTACTTTTTCAATTATTATGTCTTTATCTTCTTGACTAAGATTACTACTTTTGTCAATAATTTCCTTATTTCTAGCTTTGTTGGGGAATGCAAGATGATCAATTTTGTCTTTGCTAAATATACCTTGTGCTTTTTTTAAAGTGTCTTGTAAGCCCTGTTTAAGTGAGTTAAAAGTTGGTATTTCAGAGTTTTTAGCTTGCTTTTTTTTATTTGCATCAATTTCATCATTATATTCTTCAGATGTATAGTTATCAAAGGTCTCTTCAACACTCTTTAAGAGATTTTCTTTATTATTTTGGTTATTTTCGCTCGAATTACTGAACACTTAATCAAGCTCCTAAATATAAATTAAATTTACGTGTTATTAAAATCTTTATTAACAGAATAATAACACACTGGCAATAAATATTCAATTAAATACAATGTTTCATATCTTATTAATATCTTAAGTTTTTATTAATGCTTTTTACAAATAATTAAAATTTTTACCAATTACGATCTTTATAGCCATAATTAATCTATTTATAACACTATATAGTTAATTTGTTCTTAGTTCAAAGATACACTTAGCTTAAGTAAACACAATATCAATATCTTATGAGTTTCTTATTATTTTTTAAATCTTCACGTAAAGTGTTTTTTATCCCCTCAGGTAAATTATTAGGAATGGTAATAGTTTCTTTATTGCCATCACTGATATATTTATAACCAGGTATAGATTTAAATAAAGCAAAATGTCTGGTAAATTCTGATTGAATAGCCTGTATTCTTGGTAACAGCATAGGTTTAAACTTTTTACTATTGGGTGAATATGAAGGCTCAGAGCCAACTAACAATGCAGCAATATTTTTGTATTTGGTGCCTTTATATTCACCTTGCTCTGCTAACTTTAGATTTTTGGGAACACCACCAAAAGGATAAGCAAGTGTGTTAACTTCATATTTTGGTAAAAGCTTTTGAACTCCTTCAACGTTACCAGCTATTTCTTTAACCACTTTTTCATCACTAAGAGTTGGTAACATTGGATGGTTAACAGTATGATTACCTATCTCGTAACCATTACTAGCTAAAAATGCAAATTTTTTCTTTCCATCTTCTTTTGTTTGTCCAAAAGCAACATAAGGTAAAACGTAAAAAGTGGCAGCTTTACCAAAATCAGGATGTTTTTTACTAAAATCTTCTATTATACCTACTCCACATTCAGGATCTATTTTAACAATTTCTTTACCTTTTTTGATGTATCTAAATTGATCTTCTCTTGAGTCATCAAAAGTAAGTACTAGAGGGGATTTTCCTAATGGTACATCCATTTTATTCAGAACAAAATCTCTAAAAGGAACTAAATAATAACCTTGTTTGTATAATGTTTCTAAGTCTTTTCTAAAATTTTCTGGTGTACGTGACCAACGAGCCTCAGGTCTAGCAATACTATGATATTCAAGTAACATTACCAAACCTAATTCATTAGGCTTATATTTTTTTAAATCCTCAGCATTGAGCTTTTTAGAAATTTTTATCACTTCTACTTTTTTAGCTTGTGAATCTTTTTTAGCTTGCTCATTCAAAATTTCTTTTGAACTAATATTAGTCTTTGAATTATCATTATTATTGGAACAAGATGTTAAAGCTAAAGTAAAAATCAAAGTAACAAATATTATTTTCTTATTTTTCATATCAAAACCAAACTAAAATACAAACATTTTAAAACTATATTCTAACCTATTAAAATAAATATTTATTGATAAATTAAAAAAGGGTACATTTCTGCACCCCATAAATATATTTAGCTTAAATCTGTAATTGTTTATTATTTTATTTTTTACTTTGATAAGCTAGTTTTTCTAAAATTAACACAGCTGGCTCATCTACAGAATTTGATGAATTAGATAGAATTACAACACCTACTTTTTTATCTTTTATAAAGCCAATAAAACTTGTGAATCCTGCCGTTGCACCATTATGCCAAATTACTTTATCACCTGTTTTAATTTTGGTTATATGCCAGCCAAGACCAATACCAAAATTTGTATCCTGAAACTGTAATTGATGTGATAAATCCATAGCTTTTTGTAGAGGATTATCTTCTATTAAACTCATATTTGCTGATAAGAATTTCATCATATCGTTTAGATCTGATTTTATTGCTCCAGCTCCTTGCATAGATTTAAAATCCCACATTGG